>JAAYYY010000586.1 GCA_012515125.1 Chloroflexota bacterium | reverse complement strand
CCGACCCGGTCCTGTACGTCGCCGGTATCATTTTTACCATTCCCAGCCTCGCCATGTTCGGCATCATGATCCCGATCATCGGCATCGGCGTCGATCCGGCGGTGGCGGCGCTGACGTTGTACGCTCTGCTGCCGATCCTGCGCAACACGATCACGGCGATGCGCCAGCTCGACCCGTCGATCATCGAAGCCGGACGCGGCATGGGCATGACCGATCTTCAACTCCTGACCCGTGTTCAGCTCCCGCTGGCGCTGCCCGTCATTCTCGCCGGAATCCGTGTTTCCACGGTGATGACGGTGGGCATCGCTTCGATTGCCACCCTAATCGGCGCGGGCGGGCTCGGCGAGCTGGTGTTCCACGGCATTAACCGCACGAACACGCGCATGGTGCTTACCGGCGCCATCTGGATTGCGCTGCTGGCGTTGCTGTTTGATTATGTGCTGGGACAGGGCGAAATCCGCTGGGTCTCCAGGGGCATCCGCCCGGAGGAAGGAGGGCAGGCCGACCAGGTACAGGAAGCAGAAGCCGTGGGCGTTTAGGAAGAGGGTAGCATCGTGATCAAGCTGGAAAATGTCACCAAGATTTACCCGGGGATGAGCGAGCCGGCGGTAAACGGGGTCAGCCTGGAAATTCCCGAGGGCGAGACGTGTGTGCTGATCGGACCTTCCGGCTGCGGCAAGACGACGACGATGAAGATGGTCAACCGGCTGATCGACCCGACCAGCGGACGCATTTTTGTGGCCGGGCAGAACGTGATGGAGCAGGACCCGGTGGAGCTGCGGCGCAGCATCGGCTATGTCATCCAGCAGATCGGCCTGTTCCCGCATATGACCATCCGCGACAATATCGCCACGGTGCCGCAGCTTCTGGGCTGGGATAAGGAGCGGATCGACCGGCGTGTAGACGAGCTGCTGGAGCTGATGGGACTTGATCCCGCCCTCCACCGCGATCGTTATCCGCGCCAGTTATCGGGGGGCCAGCGGCAGCGCATTGGCGTCGCCCGCGCCCTGGCTGCCGATCCTCCGGTCATGTTGATGGACGAGCCGTTTGGCGCCATTGACCCGATCACCCGCGAGCATCTCCAGAACGAGTTTCTCCGCCTGCAAAAGCAGATCAAGAAGACGATCCTGTTCGTCACGCACGACATTGACGAGGCCATTAAGATGGGCACCCGGATCTGTATCTTGCAGGTGGGCGGCACCGTCGAGCAATACGGGTCGCCCGACGAGATTCTGGCGAGACCGGCCAACGCCTTTGTCGCCGGGTTTGTCGGCGCAGATCGTGGCCTCAAACGGCTGGGATTGGTCCGCACGGTGGATGTGATGCGCAAGGACAGCACGGGCGTTGTCCGCTTCGGCCCACGGGATAGCACCGACGACATCCTCGCCCGGCTCACGGCGACGGGACGGCGCACGGCCTGGGTCGTGGATAGCGACGGCCGGTTTGTCGGTTATGTGGCCATCGACCGCGCCCGCGAATCCCCCGGAAAGTCGGCGGAAGAGGTGATGCAGCCCTACCCGGCGGTGACCGTTCCCGAGGCAACGCTCAAGGATGCCTATTCCATCATGCTGACGCAGGGGTTGATCCGCATGCCCGTATTGGGGCCGGATAAGGAGCTGCTTGGCGTGATTTTCTCCGACGACGTGCATGCTGTCATTCGCGCGAATCAGGAGGAGTGACGGATGAGCGCACAGCCGCAATCGCTGGCCGCACCTGTGCTTGCGGAGTCAACCTTCTCGTTCGGCCGGCGGCTCGTCATCTGGTTGGTGGTGGCGTTGCTGGTCATCAATCTGGTCTACAATGCGTTCGTACTTTTCCTGTTGACCCCAAATCCGTCATATGCTGCGTCGCTCGGTTGTACCGGGCGTTACGTGCCCGGCCAGCTCTGCTACTGGCTGCGCGGACTGCCGGCGCCGGGGATTACCGCCGGCAGCTCTCTGTTTTTGCCGCTGGATGCTCCGGGCGCGGCAGCCGGCGCCGCCTTTGGCGCGCTCATGCTTGTCCTGGCAGCCGCCGGCGGGATTGGCTACTGGCGAGGCGCTCGCTGGAGCAGCCGGATCGCCATCCTGACGCTGCTGCTGGCGATTGCCGGCTGGCCGTTGTGGGCCAGAGTGCCGGTAAGTTTCGATGGGCTGGGGCAGGTACTGGCGATCCTGTTTACGGCCAGCATGCTGCTCGTCAGTGCTGCCGGTGTCTACGGGCTGGTAGCCGACAGGACGTGGGCGCGGCGATTCCTCGTGCTCGCCGGCGTCTATGCGGTGTTGATCGCGTCGGTCTGGGTAACCCAGCCGGTCGTGCTGTTCCAGCTTCTGCTCGGCGTGCTCCTGATCCTACTGCTTCTGGAACGGCAGGGGCGGAAGGTCCCTTCCCTGGCGCACCGGATCACGAGCTGGACGGTTATTCCTCTCTTGCTCGGCATCGCCTTGATAGCCACCCATACCGCGTTCATCGCTCCGGCAGAGGGCATTGCCGCCGCAACGCTGAACTGGCAGACGATCAGCCAGCGCACGCTGGAGCACACGAAGATTGTCCTGATGGCCTCTCTGATCGCCATTGCCACGGCCGTGCCGTTTGGCATTTTGATTACGCGCGAGCACAAGTTCGCAGCCGGCACGAGGCGCGTCCTGAAGCGCGCCGTGCCGATCCTGGTCATTGCCGCCGGCTACCTGCTTCCGGCGCTGCTGGCCTGGTGGATGCAAGATCCGGTCATGG
>JAAYYY010000074.1 GCA_012515125.1 Chloroflexota bacterium | reverse complement strand
GCTGCTGCTCACCAGCGCCATCGACAATCTGGTGAAAGGGGCTGCGGGGCAGGCGGTGCAGAATATGAATGTGATGTTCGGGTTGGAGGAGGAGGAAGCTTTAAGCGATAAGCCGTAAGCCGTAAGCTTACGGCTTATCGCTTATGGCTTATGGCTAAAGGCTGGAGGCTGTTACGATGGACGTGATCAAAATCGGCGGCAATGAACTGGACAACCCGGCCTTTGTGCAGGGGCTGGCGGCGCGGGTGGCGGCGATGGATACGGCGCCCGTCATCGTGCATGGCGGCGGGCGGGCCATCGGCGCGCTGCAGGAGAAGCTGGGCCTGCAGCCGGTGAAGGTGGACGGGCTGCGCGTGACTGATGCGGCGTCGCTGGAGGTGGCCCAGATGGTGCTGAGCGGGCACGCCAACAAGCTGCTGGTCACGGCGCTCTTTGCAGCGGGCGTGACGGCGGTCGGGCTGAGCGGCGTGGACGGCGGGCTGCTGCGCTGCGTGAAGAAGCAGGTCAACGGCGCCGACCTCGGCTACGTGGGGCAGGTGGTGGGCGTGCAGCCGGCGCTCGTGCAGCACCTCGTCGCGCAGGGCGTCGTTCCCGTCGTCTCCCCGATTTCGCTGGGGCTGGACGGGCAAGTGTACAACGTCAACGCCGACGAAGCCGCCGCCGCATTAGCCGCCGCGCTGGGCGCCGACCTGCTGAGCTTCGTCTCCAACGTGCCCGGCGTCATCGACGGGACGGGCCAGCCGCTGCGCCGCCTCTCCGCCGCGCGCACCGAGCAGCTCATCGCCGCCGGCGTCATCCGCGACGGCATGGTGCCCAAGGTCCGCGCCGCGCTCGACGGGCTGGCCCACGGCGTGGCGAAAGCGCGGATCGTGGACCTTGCCGGGCTGGGGAATGGGGGCGGGACACTGTTTGAAGAGCTATAAGCCGTAAGCTGTAAGCCATAAGCTTATGGCTTACAGCTTAAAGCTTATGGCTTCCAAGGAGCTTCCATGAACACCAACGAGATCATCTCTGCCGAACGCCGATACCTCGTCCAGACTTACGTCCGGCCGGACATGGTGCTGAGCCACGGCGAGGGCTGCACGCTGTGGGACTGCGACGGCCGGCGCTACCTCGACTTCATGGCGGGCATCGCCGTGGTCGCGCTGGGGCACGCCGACGCGGAGTGGGCCGCCGCCGTGCAGGCGCAGGCCGGGCGGTTGGCCCACGTCAGCAACCTGTTCCACACCGCGCCGCACGTCGAGCTGGCCCGCCGGCTGGTGGAAAACAGCTTCGCCGACCGCGTCTTCTTTGGCAACTCCGGCAGCGAGGCCAACGAGGCGGCGCTGAAGTTCGCGCGCAAGGCGGCGAAGGCCGCCGGGCACGAGGGTAAGACCGGCATCGTCGCCTTTACCGGCAGCTTCCATGGGCGGACGATGGGCGCGCTGGCGGTGACGGCGAAGGAGGCCTATCGCGCGCCGTTCGCGCCGCTCGTGCCGGGCGTCACCTTCGCGCCGTTTAACGACGTGGAGGCGGCGCGGGCCGCCATCGGGCCAGACACCTGCGCGGTCATCGTCGAGCCGGTGCAGGGGGAGGGTGGCGTGAACCCGGCAACAGGCGATTTTCTGCAGGCGCTGCGGGCGGCCTGCGACGAACACGGCGCGCTGCTCATCTTCGACGAGGTGCAGTGCGGGCTGGGGCGCACGGGCACGCTCTGGGCGCACGAGGCGTATGGCGTCGCGCCGGACATGATGACGCTGGCCAAGCCGCTGGCGAACGGGCTGCCCATCGGCGTGGTGCTGGTGACGGAAGCCGTCGCGGGCGTGCTGCAGCCGGGCGACCACGGCAGCACGTTTGGCGCCGGGCCGCTGGTCTGCGCGGCGGCGTGCGTCGTCTTCGACCGGGTGAGCGCGCCGGCGTTTCTGGCGGACGTGCGCGAGAAGGGCGCCTACCTGCTGGAGCGGCTGAACGCTCTGGACAGCCCGCACATCACGGCCGTGCGCGGGTGCGGCCTGCTGGTGGGCGTCGAGCTGGACGAGCCGGTGGCGCCCATCCTGGCCGCCGCCCGCGAGCGCGGCCTGCTGATCATCAACGCGGGCACGCACGTCATCCGCCTCGCCCCGCCGCTGGTGGTGACGAAAGAGCAGATTGACGAAGCTGTAGAGCTATTAGCGGTAAGCCTTAAGCTATAAGCAATAAGCCGTAAGCTTACGGCTTATTGCTTATAGCTTTGGAGAGAGTATGACCCAGACCAGACCTTTCACGACGGCAACGACGGCGATGGCCGTTGGGGCGCTGAGCGCGGTGCGACCGGCGACGCAGGCCGACGTGCCCGGCATCCTGGCGCTGGTGCAGGAGCACGCCCGGCGCGGCAACCTGCTGCCCCGCACGCGCGACTCAATCGAGGCGTCGCTGCCTGACTGGCTGGTCGCGGTCGTGCCGCACGGGGGGGCGCTGGAAGTCCTCGGCTGCGTGCAGCTCCTGGCTTACAGTCCGCGCCTCACCGAGGTGCGCAGCCTCGCCGTCAGCGACGCCGCGCGCGGGCAGGGCGTGGGCAGCCGGCTGATGGTCGCGCTCATCGCCGAGGCGGGCCGCCGCCAGGTGCATACCCTCTTCGCGCTGACTCACGCCGTCGATTTTTTCCTGCGCTTCGGCTTTACCGTCACCGAGCACAGCCGCTTCCCCGACAAGGTCTGGCGCGACTGCCGCATCTGCCCGCTGCGCAAGCGGTGCACGGAGATAGCTGTTAGCTTAAAGCTTTAAGCTATAAGCCTTAAGCTGTAAGCCAGAGGCTTACAGCTTAAGGCTTACGGCTCTTTGGAGGAGGACATGACCCGACCTATCAACAAAGTTGTTCTTGCCTACTCGGGCGGGCTGGATACGTCCGTGATTGTGCCCTGGCTGAAGGAGAATTACGGCGCGGAGGTGATCTGCTTCTGCGCCGACATCGGGCAGGGGGCCGGCGAGCTGCAGGGGCTGGAGGAGAAGGCCCTCGCCAGCGGCGCCAGCCAGGTGGTCGTGGAGGATCTGCGGGAGGAGTTCGCCCGCGATTTCCTCTTTCCCATGCTGCGCGCCCGCGCCGTCTACGAGCGCCAGTATCTGCTCGGCACCAGCGTTGCCCGGCCGCTCATCGCCAAGTGGCAGGTCGCCGTGGCCGAGGCGGAGGGGGCCGAAGCGGTGGCCCACGGCTGCACCGGCAAGGGCAACGACCAGGTGCGCTTCGAGCTGACCTACAAGGCGCTGAACCCCCGGCTGAAGGTCATCGCCCCGTGGCGCGAGTGGGAGATCCGCTCGCGGGAGGACGCGCTGGCCTACGCGCGGGCGCACAACGTGCCCGTCTCGCAGACGGAGAAGTCGATCTACAGCCGCGACCGCAACCTCTGGCACCTGAGCCACGAGGGCGGCATCCTCGAAGACCCGGCGCAGCCGCCGGAGCCGGCGATGTTCCTCTGGACCGCCGACCCGGAGGAGGCGCCCGATACGCCGGAAGAGGTGGAGATCGCTTTCGAGGCCGGCGTGCCCGTTGCGGTGAACGGCGAGCGCCTTTCTCCGGCGGGCATCGTGGAGACGCTGAACGCGATTGGCGCGCGCCACGGCGTCGGGCGGGTGGACCTGGTGGAGAACCGGCTGGTGGGCATGAAGTCGCGCGGGGTCTACGAGACGCCGGGCGGCACGCTGCTCTACCACGCGCACCGCGAGCTGGAGTCGCTGACGCTGGATCGCGAGACGCTGCATTTCAAGGAGCAGGTGGCGCTGCGGTACGCGGAGATGGTCTATTTCGGCCAGTGGTACCACACGCTGCGCGAGGCGCTGCAGGCGTTCATGGACACGACGCAGGAGACGGTGAGCGGCTGGGTGCGGCTGAAGCTGTATAAGGGCAACGTGACCGTGCTCGGCCGGCACAGCCCGCACAGCCTCTACCGCGAGGATTTCGCTACCTTCGGCAAGGACGACGTCTACGACCAGAGCGACGCCGAGGGCTTCATCAATCTGTTTGGCCTGCAGATGCAGGTGCAGGCGATGATGGACCTGACGAACGGCGGCCGCCGTAAGTACGCCGCGCCCGACTATTCGCAATTTAAGCGGGATTAGGTAGGGTAGGGGCGCGACTTTTCCAAATCGCTCTGCGCCTGTGGATTTTGTAAATCGTTCCGAGCGATTTAGAAAATCGCTTTACAGCAACCGCCCCTACAAGGGCCGATATGTGCCGCAAGGAAAAGGAGACGAGGCATGGCTAAGAAAGCGTCGAAAGGGAGCGGCAAAGAGATAACGCGCATCGAGATAGACCGGGAGCTGTCGCCCGAACAGGGCGAGGCGCTGCTGCAAACGCTGCAGGAGCGTTTTGAGGCCAACAAGAGCCGCCACAGAGGGCTCAAGTGGGCGGACGTTCGGGCCAGGCTGGACGCGCAGCCGGAGAAGCTGGCCTCGCTCGGCGCGATGGAGCGCACGGGCGGCGAGCCGGACGTGGTGGGTTACGATAAGAAAACGGGCGAGTACATCTTCTACGACTGCGCCGAGCAAAGCCCCGACGGCCGGCGAAGCATCTGTTACGACGGGGAAGCGCAGAAGGAGCGCGAAAAGAAGGGCGTCTATCCGGCCGGCAACGCCGTGGACCTCGCCGCGGAGATGGGTATCGAGCTGCTGACGGAAGAGGAGTACTGGGCGCTGCAGGAGCTGGGCGAGTTCGATACGAAGACGGAGAGCTGGATCAAGACGCCTGATGACATGCGAAAACTCGGCGGCGCGCTGTTCTGCTGTCGCCGCTATAACCGCGTCTTTGTGTACCAGAACAGCGCGCCTTCGTTCTACGCCGCGCGGGGGTTCCGTGGGTCGCTGAGGGTGTAGCGGTTTCTGAACTGTGATTCGTCTGATTTATTGGTTGCCTATGATTTCGCCGCAAGCTCAGGACAGGCTGCTGCGCTCAGAGCGACAATGCCAGAGGTGAGACGATGCGTAACCTGGCCGAAATAAAGCTCAATGAAGGGGGAAAACCGGTTGTACGACCGGCTCCCACCGCATCCGAAACAAAGCTGATGGAACAAGAGCTAGGGGTCGAGCTTCCACGGGACTACGTTAATTTCCTGATCTTCAGCAACGGCGGGCATCCCGAAGCCGACACGTTCTATGTCACAATTGAAGGCGCTGTTCAGGATTGGGCCATCAACAGGTTCTTTCACCTCGAGCCAGGGCAGCCAACTACAGAAGAGCTGACCTACAACTTGCGCGAGTTTAGAGCCGAGGTAGCAGACGGGCTATTGCCTATCGCCGACAACGGCGGTGGGGACAGGTAATGGGTCGGCCAACATGCTTCAGCATGTTTTCTGCGTCAGCCTGAGAATTCATTCTCAGGCGACCCCGGCGAACGGCTCCCGGTTACCGCCTGTCGCGCCGCCGCCGAATGAATTCGGCGTCTGGGAGGACAAACACGTTAAAACGTGTTGGGTCGGCCAGAGACCATTACCTGCTCAAATTGTAGACCTTCATTCAGGTCCGGCAACAGAGGCTGCCGATACAGGAGGAACGGATGGACTTTATCGACGGTGGTGTAACGGCTCCGCTCGGCTTCATGGCGGGGGCGGCGGCGGCAGGGCTGCGTCGCGGCGGGGGAGATGACGTGGCGCTGGTGGTCAGCGCGCGCGATTGCGCGGCGGCGGGTCTGTTCACGACGAACGTGGTTAAGGCCGCGCCCGTGCTGCTGGATATGGAAGTGCTGGGGCGCCGGCAGGATGCCGGCGAGACGCCGGCGCTCCGTGCTGTCGTCGCCAATGCGGGCAACGCCAACGCATGCACCGGCCCGGCCGGGCTGGACGCGGCGCGGGGGATGCAGGCCGCGACGGCACAGGTGCTGAGCGCAGCCAGCATACAGCCGGAACAGGTGCTCGTGCTCTCCACCGGCGTGATTGGCGTGCCCCTGCCGCTGGAGAAGGTCGCTGCGGGCATCGCCCAGGCGGCGGCGAGGCTGGACGCGGCCTGCGGCGAGGTGGCGGCGCGGGCCATCATGACCACCGACACGCGCCCCAAGTCGTTCGCCGTGCGCTGCGAGCTGCCCGGCGGCGGGGTGACGCTGGGCGGCATGGCCAAAGGCGCGGGCATGATCCACCCCAACATGGCGACAATGCTCGCCGTGCTGACCACCGACGCGGCGGTCGAGCCGGCGCTGCTGGAGCGGCTGCTGAAGGCGTCGGCGGACCGCAGCTTCAACTGCATCAGCGTGGACGGCGACACGAGCACCAACGACACGGTACTCCTGCTGGCGAACGGCGCCAGCGGCGTGGCGGTGGATAGCCCGGAGGCCGAAGCGGTCTTTGGCGAGGCCCTACTGGCGCTGTGTACGGCGCTGGCCCAGGCTATCGTGCGCGACGGCGAGGGGGCGACGAAGTTCGTCACGGTACAGGTAGAAGGGCTGCCGGACGATGGCGCGGCGAAGCAGGTCGCCAACACCATCGCTACCTCGGCGCTGTTCAAGACGGCTGTGGCGGGCGGCGACCCGAACTGGGGGCGCGTGCTTGCCGCCGCCGGGCGGGCTGGCGTGCCGTTCGAGCCGGACGCCGCCGCGTTGTGGATTGCCGCCAACGACGGGGCGCCGCTGCAGCTTGTCGCGGGCGGCACGCCGACGGATTACAATGAGGATGACGCCGCCGCCATCTTTGCCCAATCCGAGCTGACCGTGCGCCTGCGCCTCGGCGACGGCCCCGGCGCGGCGAAGGTCTGGACGACTGATTTGACGCATGAGTATGTGACGATCAATAGTCATTATCGGACGTAATTCGTAGGGGCGGGTTTCAGACCCGCCCGTACCGACGCCCGTACCGTGAAAGGAAGGCCCGTATGTGCCGAAACATCCGCACCCTCTACAACTTCGAGCCGCCCGCCACCGACGACGAGATCCGCGCCGCGGCGCTGCAATACGTGAGAAAGATTAGCGGCTTCAACAAGCCGTCGCAGGCCAACGAAGCGGCCTTCTACGCCGCCGTGGATGCCGTCGCCGCTGCCTCCCGCGAGCTGCTTGCCGCGCTGCAGACGAACGCCCCGCCGAAGGACCGCGAGGTCGAGGCGGCGAAGGCGAAGGCGCGGGCGGCGGAACGTTTTGGCAGGCTGTAAGCCGTAAGCTCTGGCTTACGGCTTACAGCTTATCGCTCATAGCTTCCGGAGGATCCCCATGCCCAAACTCTGGGGCGGCCGCTTTGCCGGCGAGACGGACGAACTCGTGGCCCGCTACAACGCCAGCCTGCCTTTCGACGTGCGGCTGGTGGACGAGGATATTGACGGCAGCATCGCCTGGGCGCGGGCGCTGGTCGGCGCGGGCGTGCTCGACGCGAGCGAGGCCGCGCGGCTGGTCGAGGGGCTGGAGGCGGTGCGGGCCGAGTTCGACGCCGGGCAATTTGCCGCCGCGCCGGGCGACGAGGACATCCACACGGCGGTCGAGCGGCGGCTGACGGAGCTGGTCGGGCCGCTGGGCGGGCGGCTGCACACCGGCCGCTCGCGCAACGACCAGGTGGCTACCGATTTCCGCCTGTGGGTAATGCGGGCCTGCGACGCGCTGCTGGGGGAGGTCGCGGCGCTGCAGCGGGCGCTGCTGGCGAGCGCGGAGGCCCACCTGCACCTGCCCATGCCGGGCTACACCCATCTGCAGCAGGCCCAGCCCGTCACCTGGGGCCACTGGGCGCTGAGCCATTTCTGGCCGCTGGAGCGGGACAGGGGGCGGCTGCGGCAGGCGCGGGCTGCGGCGTCGGTCCTGCCGCTGGGCAGCGGCGCGCTCGCCGGCTCCGGCTTCCCGGTGGACCGCGCGGCGCTGGCGGCGGCGCTCGGCTTCGACCGCGTGGCGCCCAACTCTATCGACGCCGTGGCCGACCGCGACTTTGCCGCCGATTTCCTCTATGCGTGCGCGATGACCGGCATCCACCTGGCCCGGCTGAGCGAGCAGTTGATTCTGTTCAGCAGCGCCGAGTTCGGCTTCGTGGCCCTGCCCGACGCCTATAGCACCGGCTCCAGCCTGATGCCGCAGAAGAAGAACCCCGACACGCTGGAGCTGACGCGGGGCAAGGCCGGCCGGCTGCTCGGCCACCTGACCGGGCTGCTGGCGACGCTGAAGGGGCTGCCCAGCGCCTACGATAAGGACCTGCAGGAGGATAAGGAGCCGGTCTTCGACGCCGCCGATACGCTCACGCTGGCGCTGCCGGTGATGGCCGGGCTGATCGGCGCGCTGGAGGTCCGGCCGGAGCGCATGCGGGCGGCGCTGGCCCAGGCGGGCGGCGGGCTGTTCGCCACCGACGTGGCCGATTATCTGGTCGAGCGGGGCGTGCCGTTCCGCGAGGCCCACGCGCTGGTCGGGCGGGCGGTGCGCCGGGCCGAAGCGCTGGGCGTGGGGCTGGACGCGCTGCCCCCGGCCGAGTGGCAGGCGATCCACCCGCTGCTGGGCGGCGATCTGTCCGCGCTGTTCGACGTGCGGGCGGCGCTGGGCCGCCGCCGGGCTGAAGGGGGCACGGCGCCGGAAGCGCTGGCGAGGCAGGTGGCGAGGGCGAAGGAGCAATTAGCCGTTAGCTAATGGCTAGCGGCTATTGGCTTTCTGCAGCAGGTTGGGTTTTAACCGGACGACTTCCTTACCATTTGCTTAACGCCGCGCGCGGCGGCGCTTGACAGCCGGATCGGGCGGCCTCTAGAATGGAAGGTTCTGTCGTGAAAGGCAAAGGAGGCCAGAACCCATGACTGCTGATGAGATGAGCCGTTTCATCACCGAGCGTTTTGCCGGCGTGGATGTCGTCGTCAACGCCGACAACAGCTTCTACTTCTATAACCCCGACCCCAACGTGGAGCCTGACCATATGTTCCCGTTCGTCACGCTCATGGTCAACGACGTGAACGACGACTACTCCGACCTCGACCGGCCCGGCGCTTACCGGCTGAACATCGGCGTGAGCAAGGAGACGTTCCAGTCGCTCTTTGGCGAGCTGCGCGGGGCGTCGGCGCGGGACAGCGCGAAACGCGGCGATTTCGACTATACTGCGCCGGACCAGCTGATGCCGCATCCGGTTTATGGCATGATGTACTGGCTCTGCGTGGTCAACCCCGGCGAGGCGACGTTCGAGGAGCAGGTCCTGCCGCTGCTGGAAGAGGCGTATGGCATGGCGGTGAGGAAGAAGAGCGGTTAGCTGTTAGCCGTTAGCCTTTAGCTAAAGGCTAACGGCTCATGCCTCACGGCTGCTCGTAATACTTGCCGGCGTTGGCGGCGATCACCTTCACGAACTTCTCGTCGGCGAAGCAGTAGCCCCAGTCTTCGCCCGGCTCGAATGACTTGATGACCGGGTGGCCGGTCTCGTAATAATGCTTCGTCGCGTGGCGGTTCTTCGAGTTGTCACAGCAGCCGACGTGCCCGCAGGTGGTGCAGAGCCGCAGATGGAACCATTCGTCGCCCATCTCCAGACATTCCTCGCAGCCGTTGGTACGCGGCGTCACCTCGTCAACGTCGGCCAGGTGTACGCACGGGCGGCGCCTGTTATCATCTCCAGTAGCCATCGGCGCTCCTTTTTCCTCTCACAGCATCAAACGGGACGATGGCGCAGAGTGTATCAGGTTAAGCGCCGCCTTCGCAACAGGCGGTAGGGTGGGAGCTGTAAGCAGTTAGCTGTAAGCTATAAGCCGTAAGCTTACGGCTCTTTTTTCACGTCCCGTTGACCGCTCGATGCCGTATAATAGTGGCGAACAAATGTTCCAAGAAGAAGGGGTCGAGCCAACGATGGACGAAGGCAACGCAGACGTGTTGGCGCGGCTGAAGGGGCCGGCG
>JAAYYY010000585.1 GCA_012515125.1 Chloroflexota bacterium | reverse complement strand
TCAACATGACCAAGATCCAGTCCCGCCCCCGGCGCAATCGCCCCTGGCATTACCTCTTCTACGTCGATTTTGAGGGGCACGAAGACGAGGCGCACGTGCAGCAGGCGCTGCTGGGGATTCTGAAGCGCGCCTCCTTTCTCAAGGTGCTCGGCTCTTACCCCGCCGCTCCGCTGCCGGGCCAGCCGGAAGCCGCCGGGGAATAGTGGATGCGGGCCGTTTATGCAATTCTAACGAAAAGGCAGTCTGAACGCTGTCACATTTAGCTAATGACAGCGACGCGCGGCCTCTCTTAGACTTAGACTAATTAAAAAAGGGTGCTGCGGCGGCCCGTTTTCCGCCGCACGATCTTTCGTATGCTGCTTTCTAATCTGGTCGTCCTCGTACTTGGTGGCCTGTTCCTCATTCTTTTGCTTGAGGAACAGAACGCGCGCGGACGGCCGGTGATGTGCAGCGATTAGCCACCCGGTATCACCAGCACTTTTAGAGGGCTGTCCGCAGAGGACAGCCCTTTTTGTTTTCCGTGGAGGAAGAGGGTATGCGCTCAGATCGGCTGAAGAAGGGGTACGACCGGGCACCGGCGCGGGCCATGTTGAAGGCGGTAGGCTTCACCGACGAGGATTTGCGAAAGCCGCTCATCGGCGTCGCCAACACCTGGATCGAAATTGGTCCGTGTAACTTCCACCTGCGCCGGCTGGCGGCGCGCGTTAAGGAGGGCATCCGCGCGGCGGGCGGGACGCCGATGGAGTTCAACACCGTTTCCATCTCCGACGGCATCACCATGGGCACCGAGGGGATGAAGACTTCGCTGATCAGCCGCGAGGTCATCGCCGACTCCATCGAGCTGGTGGCGCGGGGCAACGAGTTCGACGCCGTCGTCGCCCTCTCCGGCTGCGATAAGACGATCCCCGGCACGATCATGGCCCTGGCCCGGCTGGATATTCCCGGCCTCATGCTCTACGGCGGCTCGATTGCGCCGGGCCGCTTCGAGGATCATGACGTGACGATCCAGGACGTTTTTGAAGCCGTCGGGGCCTACAAAGCAGGCCGCATGAGCGAGCAGGCATTCATGGCGCTGGAAGATTCGGCCTGCCCCGGCGCGGGCGCCTGCGGCGGGCAGTTCACCGCCAACACGATGGCGACCGCAGCCGAGTTCCTGGGCATCGCGCCGATGGGCAGCGGCAGCGTGCCCGCCGTGAGCGACGAGCGCGACGAGGTGGCCCGCGCCGCCGGCCGGCTCGCCGTCGATCTCCTGCAGCGCGGCGTCTCCGCCCGCCAGATCATCAGCCGCGAGGCGCTGGAAAACGCGATTGCCGCGGTGGCGGCGAGCGGCGGCTCGACCAACGCGGTGCTCCACCTGCTGGCGATTGCCCAGGAAGCGGGCGTGCCTCTCTCTATTGACGATTTCGACCGGATCAGCCGGCAGACGCCGCTGCTGGCAGACCTCAAACCCGGCGGTCGCTTTGTCGCCCACGACCTTTACCGCGCGGGCGGCATCCGCCTGCTGGCGCAGCGCCTCGTCGAAGGAGGCTACGTCCACGCGGACGCCGTCACGGTAACGGGGCGCACGCTGGGCGAAGAAGCGGCGGAAGCGCAGGAGACGGCCGGGCAGGAGGTCGTGCGCCCGCTGGATGCGCCGCTGCAGCCGAACGGCGGCCTGGTCATCCTCAAGGGCAACCTCGCTCCCGAAGGCTGCGTGGTCAAGATTGCCGGGCACCAGATGCGCCATTTCACCGGGCCGGCGCGGGTCTTCGACACAGAGGAAGCGGCCTTTGCCGCCGTGCAGGAGGGGCAGATCCGCCCCGGCGACGTGGTCGTCATTCGCTACGAGGGGCCGCGCGGCGGGCCGGGCATGCGCGAGATGCTGGGCGTGACGGCGGCGCTGATGGGCGCGGGGCTGGGCGATTCGGTGGCGCTGCTGACCGACGGCCGTTTTTCCGGCGCCACACACGGGCTGATGGCCGGACACGTCGCGCCGGAGGCAGCCTGCGGCGGGCCGATTGCCGCCCTGCGCGACGGCGACCGGATCACGTTCGACGTGGAGGGCCGGCGGCTCGACGTGGCTCTGTCGCCGGCCGAGCTGCAAGAGCGGTTGAGCGGCTGGCGGGCGCCGGAGCCGCGCTACCGGCGGGGCGTGATGGCCAAGTATGCGCGTCTCGTCGGCTCGACTGCCGAAGGCGCGGTGGCAGGTTGACAGACCAGAAGGAGGTCAGGATGAAGAAGAGTGGAGCCGAAATCATGTGGGAGTGTCTGGTGCGGGAAGGCGTGGAAGTCGTCTTCGGCTATCCCGGCGGCGCGATCATGCCGGCCTACGATGCCATGCTCGACTATCCCATCCACCACGTGTTGGTGCGCCACGAGCAGAGCGCGGCGCACGCGGCCGACGGCTACGCCCGCGTCACGGGCAAAGTGGGCGTCGCCATCGCTACGTCGGGGCCGGGCGCTACAAACCTCGTCACGGGCATTGCCACGGCGATGATGGATAGCTCGCCCATCGTCTGCATCACCGGGCAGGTTGCCGCCCACCTCATCGGCGGCGACGCGTTCCAGGAGACGGACGTGACCGGCATCACCCTGCCGATCACCAAGCACAACTTCCTGGTGACCAGCGCAGACGAGATCGCCGAGACGGTGCGCGAGGCCTTCTACATCGCCCGCAGCGGCCGGCCCGGCCCGGTGCTCATCGACATCTGCAAGAACGCGCAGGTGGAGGAGGTCGAATTTGACTACCCGGACGAACCGCAGCTTCCCGGCTACCAGCCCCCACGCCACGCTCCCATGGCCGAGCTGCAGCGCGCGGCGGCCCTCATCGCCGAAGCCGAGAGGCCGGTCATTCTCGCCGGGCACGGCGTGCTCAAATCGGGGGCCATGGACGAGCTGCGGGCGTTCGCCATGAAGACGCAGACGCCCGTGGCGATGACCCTGCTGGGCCTCGGCAGCCTGCCGGCCTCGCACCCCCTGAGCCTGGGCATGATGGGCATGCACGGCGAAGCCTACTGCAACAAAGCCATCCAGCAGGCTGACCTTCTGCTGGCCTTTGGCATGCGTTTCGACGACCGGGTGACGGGCAACCTGCGCACCTACGCCCCGCGCGCGCGCAAGATCCACGTCGAGATCGACCCGTCCGAGCTGCACAAGAACGTGCGCGCGGACGTGCCTCTGGTGGGCGATTTGAAGACGGTGCTGCAGGACCTGACGCCGCTGGTGGCGCCATCCGACCACGAGGAGTGGCTGGAGCAGGTCGCCGCCTGGAAGGCCGACTCTCAGGCGCGCGACATCCTCTCCTGGCCCGACGACGGGCTGCTCTACGCCTCGCACGTCATCCGCGACATCTGGCAGCGCACGGGCGGCGAGGCCATCGTCACCACCGACGTGGGCCAGCACCAGATGTGGGCCGCCCAGTATTACCAGCTGGAGCAGCCCTACCGCTTTGTCACCTCCGGCGGCGCGGGCACGATGGGCTTTGGGCTGCCCGCCGCCATCGGCGCCTGGTTTGCCTATCGCGACCGTCCGATCTGGGCCATCGTCGGCGACGGCGGCTTCCAGATGACGCAGGCCGAGCTGGCGACGGCGGTGCAGGAAGGGGCCAACGTGAAGATCGCCCTGATCAACAACGGCTTCCTGGGCATGGTCCGCCAGTGGCAGGAGTTCTTCTTCGAGAAGCGCTACTCCGGCGTGCACATGAGCGGCCCGGACTTCGTCAGGCTTGCGGCGGCGTATGGCATTCCCGCCCGGCGGATCACGAAGCGGGAAGAGGTGATGGACGCCGTTGGCTTTGCCGAGAGCGTCAGCGGCCCGGTGCTGCTGGAATTCGTGGTCGAGCAGGAAGAGGCGGTCTTCCCCATGGTGCCGGCCGGGGCCGACCTCGACGACATGATTCGCCGGCCGGTGAGGCGCCAGGCAAGCGCCGTCGCCGGGGACTGAAAGGAGGAGAGATGCGACAGACATTGATCGCCCTTGTGGAAAACAAACCCGGCGTGTTGAACCGGGTGGCGTCGCTCTTCCGGCGGCGCAACTTCAACATCGACTCGCTCAACGTAGGGCGGACCGAAGATCCGCGCTTCTCGCGGATGACCATCGTCGTGGATAGCCAGGATACGGAGGCCCGGCTGGTGGAGGCCAACCTCTACAAGCTGGTCAACGTCATCGACGTACAGGACGTGACCCGGCTGCCCACCGTCGTGCGCGAGCTGGCGCTGATCAAGGTCGAGGCGCCGCCCGAACGCCGCGCCGAGGTGCTCAGCCTGGCGGACATCTTTAAGGCCAAGATCGTGGACGTGGGGCCAGATTCGCTCATCCTGCAGATCGTCGCCGACGAGGAACGGGTGGATAGCCTGGTCGAACTGCTGCGCCCCTGCGGCATCCTCGAGCTGCTGCGCACGGGCCACGTGGCGATGACGCGCGGCCGGCGAGACGGCGTGCGGCACACGCCCGGCGCGGGCCGCAACGGCTACCACAAGACGGCCGGCGAGCCGTTGGCCGCGACGACGACGCAGGCGTAGGTCAGGTTTATTAACAAATGAAGAGGCATTTCCACGGCGCGCTGCTCCCGTAGAGCGATTTTTCCAAATCGCTCCCCTTCGCGGAGCGCGCGATTTGACAAAATCGCGCTACATCAATGCCTCGCATAAGGAAGGAGAACAGAATGGCTGTCATCTATTATGACCGGGACGTCGATCGTTCCCTGATTCGCAACAAAAAAGTGGCCGTCGTCGGCTATGGCTCGCAGGGGCACGCGCACGCGCGCAACCTGTACGACAGCGGCGTGGAGGTCGTCGTCGGCCTGCGTCCGGGTAGCCGCTCGCGCGCTCGCGCCGAAGCGGACGGACTGCGCGTGGAGAGCGTCGCCGACGCCGCGGCCTGGGCCGACACCATCATGCTCCTGGCGCCGGACACCGAGCAGCCGCGCATCTACGCCGAGGAGATCGCCCCCCACCTGCGCCCCGGCAAGACCCTCATGTTTGCCCACGGCTTCAACATTCGCTACGGCACGATTACCCCGCCGCAGGGCGTAGACGTGAGCATGGTCGCGCCCAAGGCGCCGGGCCACCGCGTGCGCGAGCTGTTTGCCGAAGGCGGGGGCACGCCCTGCCTGCTCGCCGTGCACCAGGACGCCAGCGGCAACGCGCAGGCCAATGCCCTGGCCTACGCCTGGGCCATCGGCGGCACGCGCGCGGGCGTCCTGGAGACGACCTTCGCCGAAGAGACGGAGACCGACCTCTTTGGCGAGCAGGCTGTCCTATGCGGCGGCGTCAGCGCGCTGGTCAGGGCTGCCTTCGAGACGCTGGTGGAGGCCGGCTACCAGCCGGAAGTGGCTTACTTCGAGTGCCTGCACGAGC
>JAAYYY010000584.1 GCA_012515125.1 Chloroflexota bacterium | reverse complement strand
GTAGAGGCCGGTCATGCCAGCGTGCCAGTCCGGCATGACCGGCCTCCTCATTATGAATCAGGAGGAAAGCATGAGCGAGAATCAGGGATTAGCACCGGCTGTCTTTGATGGATGGCGTGCCTATCAGGAAGCGCTGACAAAGATGCTGGCGCCGCTAGACAGCGATCAACTTGCCCTTCGCGCCGCGCCCAACCTGCGCTCAGTGGGCGCGATTGCGACGCACATAATCGGCGCGCGAGCCCGCTGGTTCTATCTGCTCATGGGCGAGGGCGGCGATGAGTTTGAAGCGCTGGGCGGGTGGGATCGCCGGGGGGCAAGGGCAAGAAGCGCCGATGAGCTTGTGCGCGGGCTGGAAGCAACCTGGACCGGCATGCAGGAAGCAATCGCTCGCTGGAGTCCGGAAGATTGGGAGAAGAGCTGGCCGGGGGAGGACGAGTCGGAGCCGGAGATCATCACCCGGCAATGGGTTATCTGGCACCTCATCGAGCACGACCTGCATCACGGCGGAGAGATATCGATCACACTGGGGGCGCACAAAGTCCGAGGGCTCGAGCTCTAGGCGTCTGAAGCCACCACAACCTGAGCAGTCATCGACGTACTGCGCCGAGCCAGCAGCACGTCATTTCACCTTGCCATCCCCCCTCACTTCCGCTATACTATTAGTTGCCAGACATGCGGGGTAATACAACAAAACTTTTTGGAGAGAGCGATGAAGGTTACATGCGCACAGGAGAATCTAGCCCGGGGATTAAGTGTGGTCGGCCGGGCCGTCAGCACGCGTTCTACCCTACCCGTATTGGCCAATATCCTCCTGGCGACGGACGAGGGCAAGCTGAAGCTCTCGGCGACCAACCTGGAGATCGTCATCACTTGCTGGATCCAGGCGCGGATTAGCGACGAGGGGGCAATTACGGTGCCGGCGCGCACTTTCAACGACCTGATCAGCGCGCTGCCGCAGGAGCCTGTGGAGCTGGAGCTGGCCGAGGAGACGCAGACGCTGCGTGTAACCTGCGCTCGCACCACGGCGAACGTCAAGGGCATCGACGCGCAGGAGTTCCCCATTGTGCCCACGCCTGACGGCGACAATCGCATCCGCCTGGAGGCCGGCACCTTCAAAGAGATGATCCATCAGGTGACCTTCGCGGCGGCGACCGACGACACGCGCCCCACACTGACGGGCATCTACACCCACTTCGAGGGGGACACGATCACCATGGCGGCGACAGACGGCTTCCGTCTCTCGCGCCGGACGGCCCAGTTCCCCGGCTACATGGAACGGCCGCGCACCGTCATCGTGCCGGCCCGCGCCCTGAGCGAGCTGGCCCGCATCATGACGGAAGACACGGAAGAGCTGTTTGTGACCATCCCGGAAGGGCGCAACCAGATCATCTTCGAGCTGGACAGCGCCGTGCTCGTCTCTCAGCTCATCGAGGGGAACTTCCCGGACTTCCAGGCTGTAATTCCGAAGGGACACAAGACTCGCACGGTGCTCAATACGGCCGCCTTCCTCAAAGCGTGTAAGACGGCCGACATCTTTGCCCGGGAGGCCAGCCACACGGCCCGCGTGGTCATCGAGCCTGGCGATGACGCGGGCCAGGGCTACGCGACGATCAGCGCGACCAGCACAGAGACCGGCAGCAACGTGGCCCAGGTAGACGCCGAGGTCGAAGGCGCCAAAGTCGAGCTGAACTTCAACGTCAAATATCTCACCGACGTGCTCAGCGTCGTCAACACGCCGCAGGTGGCGCTGGAGACCAACTCCTCCACCGAGCCGGGAGTCGTCAAGTCGGTAGGCGAAGACGATTTTCTGCACATCATCATGCCGATGCAGTTCGGGCGCTAAGACTTGACAGGTCTCCAAAAACCTGTCAGGTCTACACAGAAAGGCGCCTGCGGGCGCCTTTTGATTTGCCTATCCCCCGGCCAAAACCTACAATCTCTGAGCAAGGCACACAACCTTTCAGCCCTAACCACCTATGAGCCTGCGCCATTTCGTCGAACAGGCCGCTGTGAGCGGCGACCTCATCACTATCCGGCGCCCGGTCAGCGTCGAGTTCGAGCTGGCTAACGTCGCCCACGCGCTGGAGGGCCGGCCCGTGCTCTTCGAGGCGATCGAAGGCTATCCCGGCTGGCGCGTCCTGGCCGGCCCCTGCTCGGCGCGCAGCTATTTCAGCATGGCGCTCGGCGTGCCCGTGCCTGATCTTGTACACCATCTGGCCGACGCGCTGGAGAGGCCGGTGGCGCCCGATCTGCTCTCTTCCGGTCCCTGCCAGGAGGTGGTCGTCGAAGAGGTGGACCTGCGGGACCTTCCCGTCTTGCTGCACCTGCCGGAGGACGCGGGCTATTACGTCGCCAGCGCCGTGGTCATTACCGAAGACCCGGAACACGGGCGCAATATGAGCTATCACCGGCTGCTGCGGCTCGACGAGCGCCACTTCGCCGCGCGCATCGTAGAGCGGCGGGGCACCGACAACGCGCTGCACCGGGCGGGCGGCGAGCTGCCCGTCGCCATCTGCATTGGCGTTTCGCTGGCGACGCACCTTGCCGCCTCTATGTCTCCGGCTCCTGACGTAGACGAGCTGGCTGTGGCCAATGCCCTGGCGCCCACGCCGCTGGTCAAATGCCTGACCAACGAGCTGGCGGTGCCGGCCGACGCCGAGATCGTGCTGGAGGGGCGCATCATCCGCCAGCGGCACCGGGAAGGCCCCTTCATGGACCTGACCGAGACGATGGACATCGAACGGGAGCAGCCGGTCATCGCCATCGACTGTATCACTCACCGGCGCGACCCGATCTTCCACGCCCTGCTCCCCGGCGGCCTCGAGCACAAGTTGCTGATGGGCATGCCCCGGGAACCGACGATTTTTGCCGCGGTCAACGAGGTAGTGCCCTGCACCGGCGTGGCGATCACGCCCGGCGGCGCCTCCTGGCTGCACGCGGTCGTGCAGATCGACAAGCAGGGGCCCGGCGACGGGCGGAAGGCTATCGAGGCCGCGTTCCGCGGGCACGGCTCGCTCAAACACGTCTGGGTGGTGGATACGGACGTGGACATCTATGACCCGGCGGCGGTCGAGTGGGCGATGGCGACCCGCTTCCAGGCCGACCGGGATCTCGTCGTCCTGCCGGAACAGCCGGGCAGCAGCCTGGACCCGTCGGGCATTCACGCACCCGGCGAGAAGAGCCGCACGGCAAAGATGGGTCTGGACTGTACCATTCCCTGGGGCGCCGACGTAGCGAAGTTCAGGAAGGGGCGATACGAGACCGTAGACCTGGATGACTACCTCGATTGGGCCGGGGAGGCGCCGTGAGCGAGTTTGCCGGCGGACCGGCGCCGGACCCGCTGGACCGGCCCTGGAGTCGCAACTCCCGCTATCTGGCGCTCTTCCTTACAGTGGCGACGCTACTGCTCGTGCTCTACGCGGCGCGCGACCTCCTGGGCCCGCTGTTGATCGCCGCGTTTCTGGCCTACCTCTTCAACCCGCTGGTCACCGGCGCCACGCGGCGTGCTCGCCTGCCCCGCAAATTGGTGATCACCCTGCTGTACGTCATCCTGCTGGGCCTGCTGATCTTGCTGGCGCTCTCCTTTGCCCCGGCCGTGCTGGACAGGCTGCGTGGCCTGAGCCTGGAGCTGCAAACGCTTCTGGCCAACCTGGAGCGTTTGCTGGCTCAACGCATTGTCATTCTTGGCTTCACCGTCCAGCCCGAAGAGATCCTTGGAGACCCCGAAAGTCTGAGCGGCCGTTTCTTCGGCTCCCAGCCCCTGCTGGCGATGCTGACGGCGGCGACCACAAACCTGGGCTGGGTGCTGGTTATTCTGGTGACGACGTTCTACCTGCTGCAGGATTGGCCGCGGCTGCGCGAGTGGATCTTTGGGCTGGCGCCAGACTGGGCACAGAGCGACGTGCGCCGGCTCTACGACGAGATCAAGCTGGTCTGGCAGAATTATCTGCGCGGCCAGCTCGTCTTGATGATCTTTGTCGGCGTCGTCACCTGGCTCGGGCTGGAGGTCGTCGGCCTGCCCGGCGCGGGCGCTCTCGGTTTGCTGACCGGGCTACTCGACATCATCCCCACGCTTGGGCCAACGCTGGCGATGTTCGGCGCGGCATTAATCGCCCTTTCCGAGGGTTCGTCGCACCTGCCGTTGAGTAACCCGTGGATAGTGCTGCTGACGTTTCTCCTCTACGTGCTCATTCAGGCGGTCGAAAACGTCTGGCTCCGCCCGCAAATCATGAGCAGCCGGCTACAGATCCATCCGGCGGTGGTCTTTGTCGGCGTTGTCGCTTCTCTCTACCTGTTGGGCATGATCGGCGCGCTGCTGGTCGTCCCGGTGCTCGGCACGCTGGCTATCGTCGGTAGCTATCTACGCTGCCGCATCCTGGAGATGGACCCCTGGCCGACTGTCGATCAGGTTATTGAGCCCCTGGAATCCGAGGTAGACGCCGATGAAACTTAACGACGAACAGCGAGCGATGCTGGCGGGCGAACAGGGACGGGCCAGGCAGATGGCCATGCGCCTGGTCGTCGATATGGCTGCCGCGGCGGGCGCCGAGCGTCTCGTGCCGATCGCCAGCGCCCATCTCTCCGGAGTCAGCCCGCTGACCGGCGGGCTGGGCCTGCGCCTCTTCCTCGAACGGCTGACCCGCGACCCGCAAGCGAGGGTGGCGGTGCCAACCACGCTGAATGCGGCGGGCTGCGACGCGGGGCAATTCGACGCCATGCGCATTGCCGACCCGGCCTTTCGCGAGCAAAGCCTGGAAATTGTCGCGCGTTACGAGCGGCTTGGCGTGCGCCCTACCCAATCGTGCATCCCCTACGAGTGGGAAGGGGTCGTTACCAGCGGAACGGCGGCCTGGTCAGAGTCGAACGCCATCTGCTTCGGCAATAGCTACTGCGGGTTGCTGACCAACCGCGAGTCCGGCCTGTCGGCGCTGGCGGCGGCGCTGACCGGCTACACGCCTGATTACGGGCTGCTGCAGGAAGAGCGGCGCCGCCCCAACATCGCCGTCACGGTCACCGCGGCGCTCGACGAGCCGACTGACTTTTCCATTCTGGGCGACTGGATTGGCAAGCAGGTACAGCCAGGCTGGTCGCTGCCGTATGGACTGATCCCATTGATCGAAGGGCTGCCCGCAGAGCTGAGCCACGAGCAAAAGAAGGCCCTCTCTGCAGCGGCGGCGAATTACGGTTGCCCTCTGCTCTATCTGGCGGGCGAAGCCGAAATCCCGGAACCGGCGTTCGAGGGGCGGCTGACCTTCGACGAGGATGCCCTGGCTGCCCGCTACGAGGCGCTGCGCCCCCGGCAGGCGGTCAGCCTGATCGTGATCGGCTGCCCGCAGGCCTCAGTTGGCGAGCTGCGCGCTGTGGCGGCGCTGTTGCGCGGCCGGCGCGTGCGGCGCGACCCTGCTGGGCCCGGCGAGCCGCCGCCGCTCTGGGTTTTTACCAGCAGCGCGAACCGGGCCATCGCCGAAAAGAGCGGCATCACCGCTGTTATCCGGGAGAGCGGGGCGCTGCTCCTGGAGAATACATGTCCGGAGGTCGTGCCGTACGATCCATCGTGGGTGCGCCACGTACTGACCAACTCGATGAAGGCCGAGCATTACATTAAGTCGGGCCTCAACGGCATCCCGACGAGCGTTCTGCGGCTGGCCGATTGCGTGGCCGTGGCGACGGGCGACGTACGCATCGACGAACCGCCGCCGGAGCGGGCCGGGGAGAGGCCATCGGCGGCGGCTCCGGCGGCGCGGCGGGCCACTGCACCGGCTGCCGGCCCATTCGAAGCGACCGGTCACGGGCTGCCCTCTCAGGGCGACTTTCGCGTCGAAGGGGAGGCCTTTGTAACAGACACACCGGTCACGTTCCTCGGCTTCGTCAACCGCGAGACGGGTGTTGTGGAAGAGCCGGGCCATCCGGCCGACGGCGAGAGCATGGCCGGGAAGATCGCCATCTTCCCCAAAGGCTCCGGCTCCACCGTCGCGCCGTATGTCCTGCTGGAGCTTTTCTACCGGAACCTGGCGCCGCTGGCGATCATCAACACGGACATCGACCAGCAGAGCGCGCCGGCCTGCTCGCTGGAGAACATACCCTATGCCTACGCCTTTGATGGGGACGTGATGACCCGCATTAACCATGGCGATCGTGTCGAGTTAAGCCGCAAGGGTGGGCGCGTCACCCTGCGCGTTCTGGAACGCCGCCTGTAAACCGAGCCGAGAAGGAAACACGCTTTCTATGCACGAACAATTCCTCAATTTTATCCTCGCCCTCGTCATTATCATCGTCATCGCGAAGCTGGGCGGTTATGTCAGCACGAGGCTGCGCCAGCCCTCCGTGCTGGGCGAGCTGGTCGCGGGCCTCATCCTCGGACCAACCGTCGTGGATATGCTGCACGCCTGGCCTGTGTTTGCCGGCGACGAGCACCTCGCGGAGTCGATCAAGTTTATGGCCGAGCTGGGCGTCATCCTGCTGATGCTCCTCGCCGGGCTGGAGCTGGACCTGAGCGACCTGGTGCGGTCAGGTAAGGTCTCGGCCGTCGCGGGCACCCTCGGCGTGGTTGTACCCCTGGGCCTGGGCTACGGCATCGCCGTGCTCTTTGACGCGCCGCCGGAGGAAGCGATCCTCGTAGGCCTGGCTCTCTCGGCAACCAGCGTCAGCATCTCGGCGCAGACGCTGATGGAGCTGGGTGTGTTGCGGAGTCAGGTAGGGCTGGCGCTGCTCGGTGCAGCCGTCTTCGACGATATTCTTGTCATCCTGCTGCTGTCGATTGCCTTCGTGCTGCTTGGCGGAACCGGCGGCGGAGGCGTGGAGATTCTGCTGACAATCGGGCGAATGATCCTATACCTGGCGCTGGCCGTGGCCGCCGGGCTGTACGTTCTGCCCTGGCTCATCCGGCGGATTGAGCGACTGCCAATCAGCCAGGGGGCCGTCGCCTTCGTCCTCGTGGCGTGCCTGCTCTTTGCCTGGGCTGCTGAACTGCTGGGGGGTATGGCCGCGATTACGGGCGCCTTCCTCGTCGGCCTTTTCATCGGACGGACCCCCTACCGCGAGATCGTCGAACATGGCATCAGCGTCATGGCTTACGGCTTTTTCGTGCCCATCTTTTTCATCAATATTGGACTTGAAGTGAACATGCGCGAGATTGGCACGGGCACAGGCGTGGTCTATGCTCTCGTGCTCACCGTCGCCGCCATTCTCGGCAAGATCATGGGCTGCGGGCTTGGGGCGCGACTGGCCGGTTTTGCCACGCGCCCATCGCTGCAACTCGGCATCGGCATGGTCTCGCGGGGCGAGGTCGGCCTGATCGTCGCTTCCACTGCCCTGGCCACCGGGCAGCTCAGCGCCACGGGCTTCTCAGCCGTCATCTTTATGGTCATGGCGGCAACGCTCGTCACACCACCCTTGCTGCGGGCCAGCTTTGCCGGCGACCCAGCCGTTGGGGGCGAAGCGAAGTGAGCCCGGCGACTGATGGTGCGCCACCACAAGGAGAAACCTGATGCACTACATGGTTCTACTCATCGTCTACGACATGGTCGCCAGCGCCTCCGTCTTGGACGCCTGGGAAAAAGCAGGGGCGCCGGGCATTACCATCCTGGAGAGCACTGGTCTGGGCTCAATCCGGGAGATGGCCATGCGCGACGATCTGCCGCTGATGCCCAGCCTGCGGGATCTGCTCCGCAGCCGGGAGCAACAGCACCGCACCCTGTTTTCTGTCGTCGAAGGGGAAGAGATGGTGGACCGTCTCGTCGCCGTGACGGAGAAAGCGATGGGCGACCTGAACAATCCGTATAGCGGCGTGCTATTTGTCCTGCCGGTATCCCGCGTCGTGGGCTTCAGGGGCGCTCAGGATCGAGCGCAGCAATAGCCGGCGTGGGCAGGGCACTCGCCACAGCAATACAAAAAGCCCCGGCAGCAACGCCGAGGCTTTTCGTTGTGCTAAGGAGGTGCCCTAGGTGGGCGCGAAGGGACTTGAACCCCTGACCTCACGGATGTGAACCGTGCGCTCTGACCAGCTGAGCTACGCGCCCGACAATGTGCCACCAGTATAGCAAATCGGCAGGAGCTTGCAAGCACCTTAAGCGCGGTCTTATGCCTGACGGGCCGGCAGGATGACCGCCATCCGGCCCTGCGCTATAATGCGTTGCGTAACGGTGCACAGTCAAGTGGTAGAAGGACGAGGTAAAGGTAAAAGATGAGAGCATTTGTCACAGGCGGCACCGGCTTCATTGGTCGTCATGTCGTGCGCAAGCTACTCGAGCGCGGCTACGAGGTGGTTGGGCTGGCCCGCTCCGATAGCAGTGCGGGCATTCTACGGGCGGCGGGCGTTCAGGTCGTGCGCGGGAACATTGGCGACAAGGCCTCGATGCGCGCAGGCATGGAGGGAGCCGACGTCGTCTTTCACATTGCCGGCTGGTACCGGGTTGGCGATCCCGACTGGATGAAGGCCGAGCAAATTAACGTCGGCGGCACGCGTAATGTGCTCACGCTGGCGGTCGAGCTGGAAATCCCGCGCATCGTCTACGTCAGTACCGTCGCCGTCTTTGGCGATACGCAGGGCAAGCTGGTAGACGAGAATGACGAGCCGGCCGGCCATTTCCGCACCGAGTACGAGCGGACGAAGTGGCTGGCCCACTACAAGGTCGCCGTTCCGCTGATTGAGGAGGGCGCGCCGATCATCATCGTCATGCCCGGCGGCGTCTATGGTCCCGGCGACCATAGCTTCCTGGGCCAGGCTATGGAGATGTTCTATCGTGGGGTTCCGGTGCTGCCCGGCCCGGAGACGACGTTTACCTATGCCCATGTCGAAGATATTGCCGAGGGCATCATTCTGGCAGCCGAAAAAGGCGAGCTGGGCGAGAGCTACATCCTAGCCGGCCCGGCTGTGCCGCTCGGCGAAATGGTCGATTTCTGGTCTTATCTGACGGGCAAGCCGGCGCCGCCGCTGCGCGTGCCTTCCTCTGTCTTCCACAAGGTAGCTCCGGTGATGGAAGCGGCAGGCAGCATCGCGCCCTTGCCGCGCCTGTTCACCGGCGAAGCGCTGGGCGCCACCGGCGCCACCTACATAGGCCGCGCCGACAAGGCCCGCGCCGAGCTGGGCTGGAGGCCCAGGCCGCTGCAGGCCGGCATGCTGGAGACGTTTGAGTGGATCGCCGCCAACACGCCGCCGCCCGCCCTCGATACGCGCCAGCGCCGGATAGCCGGCGTCGCCCTGCTGGCTGCCGCCGCCCTGTTTATTGCCTGGCTGTTGCGCCGCAAAGCGTAACGCCGCCGTTACCATTCTGATTGCCCGAATCTCCCGCTGCCCGCGACGACGGCGGGAGATTCTTGCTGCTTATCGACAGCTCTGAAGCCACTGAAAGGAGAGATAGATGCAAGAGAGCTACGAAATCGTCCGAATCCTGCACAATCTCGTGCGCTGGGCCGTCCTCATTCTTGGCGTGATCGCGGCAGTACGGGCGCTCGCCGGTTGGTTCGGCCGGCGTGGCTGGCTGCCGGTAGACGACCGGCTCGGCCTCTTCTTTACGATGAGTCTGGACATCCAGGTTCTTCTTGGCCTGCTCCTCTATTTCGTGCCCAGCCTGATTACCACGGCGAACTTCTCTCGTCTCGGCGACGCGATGGGCAACCCGTCAGTCCGTTTTTTCCTGGTCGAGCATGCCCTGCTGATGCTGGTTGCGGTGGTTCTGGCGCACATCGGCCGCAGCCGGGCCAAGAAGGCGCCGAACCCAATCGCCCGCCATCGCGCCGCCGCTATCTTCTACACGCTGGCGATCATTCTCGTGATTGCCGGTATACCCTGGGACCGGCTCAACCCCTTCCGTTAGGCGCGTCGCCTGGATAGGGCGCCTGGGAACGGCATAGTGGACCTCGCGGCGCTGGAATTCCTGCTTTCCCGGTCCGGCCGGCGCTGGCTGGCCTGGCTGGCGACGCGGGAAATTTCGGCGCAGAGCCATCTGGCGCTGGCCAGCCACCTGCGAGAAGAGCTGCCGCCAGAGCTCGCCCAGGCGCTGCTGGAAACGGCCCTCCTGCGGCGTGAGGCGGTGGCCAAGTTTTCGCGTGCCGGGCAGATGTATTTCACGCGTGAGGCGCTGGAGCAGGCTTCGGCGGAGCCCGTAGCGCGCCATCGCGCAGGCCGTTTCGCTGCCGCCGGCGCTGCCCGCGTGGCCGACCTCGGCTGCGGCATCGGCGGGGACGCCCTCGCCCTCGCCGCCCACAGCCACGTCACCGGCGTCGATCGGGATCTGCTGCGGCTGGCGATGGCCCGCGAGAACGTCGCCGTCTACGGGCACGCGGCGCGCTTCCAGCCGCTGCAGGCCGACCTGGAAGAGCTGCCACCCCTCGCCGTGGATGCTTTCTTCTTCGACCCCGCCCGCCGCGACGAGCAGGGGCGGCGCATCTATTCGGTGGCGGCCTATCGCCCCCCGCTGTCGCTGGTGGAGCGCTGGCTGCCGCGCGTTCGCTATGGCGGCGCGGCGAAGATCAGCCCCGGCGTGGACTACGCCGAGCTGCCACAGGACGTGGAGGTAGAGTTTATCTCGCTGGACGGAGAGGTTCGGGAGGCGCTGCTCTGGTATGGCGACCTGCGTAGCGGCGTGCAGCGGCGGGCCACCCTGCTGCCGGCCGGCGCCACCCTGACCGATCGCGACCGGCAAAGCGGCGCAGTAGCCGTCGGCGAACCGGAAGAATATCTCTACGAGCCGGATGGCGCCGTCATCCGCGCCCATCTGGTCGAGGTGCTGGCGCAGCAGCTTGGCGCGGCGAAGATTGACGACGACATCGCCTATCTGACCGCCGGCCACGCGCAGGAGAACCCGTTCGCCCGCTGCTTCCGGCTGGAGGCGGCGCTGCCATTCCATCTCAAGCGGCTGCGTGGCTGGCTGCGCGAGCACGACGTGGGGCAGGTGACGGTGAAGAAGCGTGGCTCCCCGCTGGAGCCGCAGGAGCTGCAGCGCCAGCTCCGCCTACGGGGATCGCGCAGCGTGACTCTCTTCCTGACTCACGTGCACGGCGCCCCTTACGTACTAATCGGCCAGCCGTGGACGGCTTCCCGATAACAAAGACGGCCCCGTAGGCCGTCTGCTCTGACTGGACCGGAACGGGCGGCAGGCCGGTGGCCGTTACCCTCCCATATACTCTTGCATGACCTGACGCAGCCGGCGAATATCGAGCGGCTTGGGCAGATATTCGTCGCATCCGGCCTCCAGGCAGCGTTCCTTATCGCCGACGAGGACGTTGGCCGTCGTGGCAATGATCGGGATAGACGACAGCCGCTTATCTTCCCGAATGATCCGCGCCAGATCAAGGCCATGAATGCCGGGAATGTTGATGTCCAGCAGAATGATGTCTGGATGGGTCTCTTCCAGCATGGCCAGCGCTTTGGGGCCGTCTTCCGCCCGCAGCAGCTCGTAACCTTCGGCCTCCACAACACGGGAGACGAGCAGCATGTTGATTTTGTTATCTTCGATACAGAGTACCGTCCTGGTCATAGTCAATCGCACCCTTTCGTGCCAATGTTATTGCTGATTCTGCCACCGCTCTGCCCTACCGGCAACGGCGACAGGCGTTAACCTTCAATAAGCGACAGCGGACCCGTGCCCCGGCGTTTTGGCGGCGGTGGTGGCTTCACCGGCACAGTGAAGAAGAACGTCGTGCCCTGGTCCACGGCACTCTCCACCCAGATCTTGCCGCCATGCATTTCCACGAGGCTCTTGCTGATGGGCAGGCCCAGACCGGTGCCGCCCGCCGTACGGGTCAGACTGCCGTCAATCTGCCGGAACTGCTCGAAGACGATGGGCAGGTTCTTTTCGTCGATGCCGATGCCGCTGTCTTCCACGGCCACGATCATCTTGTCGCCATCGCGCCCGATGCGCAGGCCCACGCGTCCTTCGTTGGTGAACTTGATCGCGTTGCTGAGCAGGTTAAAGAGAACCTGCTTCAAGCGTGTGCGGTCCGCATAAACCACGTCGACGTCGGGGCTGATCTCCAGCTCGAAGGCCAGGTCCCGGTCATAGGTCATCATCTGGGTGCGGGCGAACGCGCGAATCTCCGCCTCCATCCCCTTCACGTCAATGGCCTCGTAGCGCAGGTCCATCATGCCCGCTTCGATCTTCGACATGTCGAGGATGTCGCCGATCAGATTGCGTAGATGCTCGCCGCTGTTGCGGATGAGGCGCACGTCTTCTTCCATGCGCTCGTTCAGCTCGCCGTCGATTCCTTCCAGCAGCACGTCGGCGAAGCCAATGATGGAGTTGAGCGGCGTGCGCAGTTCGTGGCTCATACTGGCGAGGAACTCTGACTTCAGGCGGTCGAACTCGCGCAGCTGCTCGGCTGTTGATAGCTGTTCCTGGTAAAGCGTGGCATTCTGCAGCGCGCTGGCGATCTGGTTGGCCAGCGCCGCCTGTATCTGAGCGTCCTCTTCGCCGAAAGCGTTCGGCCGGTCGGCCTGGACGTCGAGCACGCCGACGAGCTGGTTGCCGACGATCATGGGCACCGCCAGCTCTGCGCGGGTCTCCGGCAGCAGAGGATTCGCCAGGAAGCCGGGCTCGAACAGCACGTCGTTGACGATCTGCCAGGTGCGCTCTCGCGCAGCGCGGGCCACAACCGAGACCACATGGTCAATCGGGATGTGCCAGCCCTGGGCGACCATCAATTCGCCCGCAGTGCCGGCGCCCGCTGCCAGTACCAGGGCGCCGCGCTCCGGGTCCAGGATATAGATGTGGACGTGGTAGAGGCCAAAGCTGCGCTTGGTCAGCTCCACCACAGCCTGGAGGAGCTGATCCGTCTCCAGAATGGTCGAGGTAGCGGCGCTCACGCGGGAAACCGTCTCCAGCTCGACGGCGCGCTTTTGGGTCTGTTCGAGCAGGCGCGCGTTGTCCAGCGCCTCCGCCACCTCGGCCGTGAAGACCTCCAGCAGGCGCTGCTCCTCCTCGCTCAGCGGGTTGGCTTCATCGTGAACGACGCCCAGCGCGCCAATGCGCTCGCCGCGCACAGACAGAGGTAGGTGTAATGCACTGCCGTTGTCTTTTGCCCGGACCGTCTCGGGCCCTTCCGCCAGCGGGACCAGATCACGCCTGTCGAAACGATAGCCTGGTATCTCCAGGGCGCGCTCGCTACGGTAGCGGGCCCAGGCCTCGCGTGTCGTCAGTCTCTGGAGATGGGATAGCTCCTGTAGCTGTTCGTTCATTTCCGCGCGCAGGCGGCTGCTCTCCATGGCTACGGCAAGCTGGCTGGCCAGCGCCTCAAGCAACAGACAGGTATCATCGCCGAAGGTGCTGTCTGCCGCGCTCTGGACTTCCAGCGCCCCGAGCGTGTTGTCACCCGTCACGATGGGCACGGCTATCGCGCTTCCGGTATCGGGCAAAAGCAGCTCGTTGGGGCCCTGGATCAGAAAGGTCTGGCCTCTGGCAACGGCAGCGCCGGCGATGCCCAGGCCGGCGGGCACGCTGAGGCCGGGCTGGGGCTGCGGCCCATCCTGCGGGCTGGCGGCGGCGACTAGCACCAACAAATCGCGCGCCGGATCATGGCGCCAGAGCTGCGTCGCGTGGCCGCCGAGGGTAGTGTTCAACTCGGTCACCAGCCACGTAGAAAGCGGCTCGAGATCGTGACCGGCGGCAATGCTGCGGGCCAGCTCTGACATCAGGGATAGCCTCCGCGCCTGCTGCAGTAGCGCCTCGTTGCCGGGAATCTGCGCTGCCAGGGTCTGGTTGGCGTCCCGCAGCCGGCGCAGCTCTTCCTCAAGCCGCATCTGCTCGCGCAGCTCCTGCAGCGTGCCGGCGATGCCCAGCAAAGCGCCGTCCTCGTCGCGAAGCGGTGTGGCGTGGAGCGCGCACCGGACCGGGCCCTGTACCGATCGGAACTCAAATTGCCCGGCAAGCTTCTCCTCGGCGCCGGCAGCCGCCTGGTGTAATAGAGCAGCGGCACGCTCACGATCTCCCTCGCTCACAAAGTCCAGCAGATGCCTGTGCGTGCTTTCCCCCGGCGGCGTGCCCAGCAGCTCTCGCCACGAAGCGTTGGCGTAGGTGATGATGCCTACGGCGTCGGTGGCAAAGGCCGCCACCGGCAGACTGTCGAGCAGCGATTCGTCCGGCGACGGGCTGACGGCCTTGCTCTGGGCCGGCTGCAACGAGATGAGCAGATTCTCGTCTTCAAAGGGAGCCACCGTGACCACCACCGCCGCGCTCGCACCTCTGGCGTCCTGTAGCTGCCAGGCGAACTGGCGACAGGCGCCGGCGCTGGCGGCTGCCAGATGCTCGTCCAGAAGGCGGCGACCCTCACCGGTCGCAGCCGGCAGCACGTCCTGCAGGAGGCAACCGACAAGCCCAGACTCCTCGTAGCCGGTGAGAGCCAGCGCCGGTGCGTTGGCGGCGGTGATGCGATAGCCGCTTCCGAGCAAGAGAAGCGGTTCGGGCGCCTCCGCCATCAATATAGACAATGAGTCGTCTATAGGGCTCATACTTATCCGTTCTCCGGCCCCCTGTTCTCGCCGTGCTGCGGGGCAGGTGCTTCATCGTCGCCCAGATATAGGAACGTCTCGCGCCCCAGGACCTGTCCAATCTCGCGCACGGCCGTCTTCATGATCAGGTCGATGTCGGTGACGTTGCGGACACGCGCCGAAAGCTCGCGCAGCACGCGCTCCTGGCGAGCCCGTTCTTCAGCGGCCTGCAGCAGGTAGATGGACTGCACCGCCGCCGCAGCCTGCCCCGCGAGCGTCGTCAGCCGCTGCATATCGGCTTCGGCAATGACGGCTCGCTCCGGGTAGGCCGCAGTCAGATAACCGATCCACTGGCCGCCGAGCGCCAGTGGGACGAAGAGGGCGCTCTTGCTTTGCAGCTCCTCAGCATAGAAGCGGCGCACAGCGGACGGCAGCGCGTTCTCCTGTTCTATATCGGCGATGAAAGTTGGACTATCCGGCCGCAGCAGCTCACCCGCCATCCCGAAGAGCGGCGGCGCAACGCGCTGCATCGTCTCCGGTGATAGGTCGAAGGCGGCAAAATAGGCGGCGACGACGAAGCGCTCCGGCTTCTGCTCGGGCGTCCAGGGCCGCTCAAACAGGACGATGGCGCTGGCGGCGTCGCGTCCGACGACGGAATGCCGGCGCAACACGTCGAGGACCTCGTCATAGGTATTGGCCCGGTTCAGGTCGCTACCGGCGCGGTAGAGGGACGCCGTCTCGGTCAGGGCCATCTGCGTGGCGCCGGTCAGCCGCAGGTTTTCCAGGCGTGCGCTGAGCTGTTGGGCGATGGCGGCGACCAGCTCTACAGCTTCGTCGTCGGGTTCCCCATCGCCGGCAAAGAGCGCCAGCCTGCCAATCACCTCGTCGTGCACCTCCAGCGGCTGGGCGACGAGGGCGTCCTGATCTTCCGCGGGTGGCGCGGTGCTGCCGTCCAGGGGGACCAGAGGTGCAGCGCGCCCGGCATCAAAGAGGAAACCCCGCGTCCCGGTTTGCTGCGCCAGGTAACCCTCCCAGCCCTCGCGGGTGAGCAGGCGCATGAGGGCACTGGACTCGGCAATGGCCTCCTGGGCGCGGGCAAAGGAGCGCGCGTTCTCCAGCGCAACGGCTGTCTGCGCCGCCAGCGTCGCAAAGATGTGCGCGTCCACATCGTCGAAGCGGCCTACGGTGTCGTCCAGCAGGTCAAGCACGCCGATAAGCTGCTCGCCGAAAATCATGGGCACGGCCATCTCGGAACGTGTCTGCGGCAGCAGGGGATGGTGCGGGAAGCCTTCCTCGCGGCGGACGTCGTTGGCCGTGCGGCTCTGCCGGCTGCGGGCAGCCTGGGCGACAAGGGCGTTCTCCTGGGTCAGGCGAATGCGCCGCCCCTGGGCGATCATTTCGCGCCCGACGTCACCCGCTCCGGCGGCCAGCTCCAATGCGTCACCGGCGGCGTTCAGCAGGTAGATATGCGCGTGGTAGAGGTTGAAGCGCTCGCGGGTGATGTCCACAACTTCCTGCAGCAGTCGCTCCGTATCGAGCAGCGTCGCCGTCGCCATGCTGATCCGGGCGACGGTCTCCATGTCGGCGGCCTGCCGGCTCAGCGCTTCCTCCACGCGCCGGCGGTCACGGATGTCGCGGGCAATGGCTGAGAGGCGGCGGACACGTCCCTGCTGGTCCTTATGCGCCATGATCACCAACGAAACGGGTAGCTCTGCCCCTCTGGTGCTGCGCAGGACCGTTTCGCCAGTCCAGATGCCCTCTTTGGCAGCGACCGGGAGACCTTCACGGGCGATGCGCGCCCGCTCCGTCTCGGTGACGTAGCTACTGATGTGGACGTGCCAGAGGTCGTCGGCAGGGCCAAAGCCGAGAACCTCCCGGCCGGCCCGGTTCAGATAGAGCGTGCGCCCTTCGGCGTTGGCCAGGCCGATGACGTCGGGCGCCGATTCCAGCAGCTCCACCAACTCTGCAGCCGTGACCGGGCTGGCAGAACCACGCTCGGCCGGAGGCAGCTCGCGTCCGGCGAGAAAGAGCCTGCCGGCACTCCCGGTGACGGTCCATTCTAATTCCTGGTAGTCGCCCTCGCGGCCCTGCAACCTGGCCCGGAAGGTCGTGGTTTGCTGGTGGGCCACCGCCGCGCCCAGCGCCGCTACTGTGACCCTGCGCTCCTCGGGATGGACCCACTCCAGGAAGGCAATGCCGGCGGCATCACGGTAGCCGTAGCCTGACAGGCGGGTGAAGGCCTCATTGACGTCTACGACGCGCCCATGATTATCCAGCAGGCAGAGCGGCTGGTGGGCAATGGCAAAGAATGGATCTGGAACGGACTCTATGAGCCGGCCGTTCTTGTGTGTCACCTGCGAACGCTGCATCTCTTACTCCGCTACTATCGCTACCTGCTCTCCGCTGCCGGGAGAAACAACGTTCAGCTCTACGTATCCACGCCGGGCCTTCAGGGCCTGGCTCAGCTCCGTCAGGGCGACCTGCATGGCGCTCTCCATCGTCGGCGCGCTCTGGATCTTCTGGCCGATCACGTTGATCAGCCGCTCACGCTCAGCCCGGCGCTGGGCCGATTGCAGCAGCATGTGGCGGTCGAGAGCCACGGCGAGCTGCCCGCCGAGAGAAATCTGCGCTTCGAAATCCTCGGGCCGCAGATCCTGGGCTTCGCGCCCTGCCAGCAGCAGCGCGCCGATCTGGCGGTCCCGGGCCCAAAGCGGGATGACGACGAGGCAGCCGATCTCCAGCGCGGCGAAGACGGCCTTGGTCGTCGCATCCGCCCGGTCGTCGTTCGCCACGTCGCCGGAGAAGAGCGGCGACTCGGTGGTCAGCAAGCTCAGCGCCGCCATGGCTTCCTTCTCGTAGCGGGTGCCGATCGGCGTTGGCTCCGGGCCGGCGCCGCTCGTCCAGTTGGCGGCAGAGACAATGGCCTTCAGCTCGCCGGTCGCGTCGCGCTCCAACAGGAAGAAGGCGGCCCGGTCGATGGCCGGATGCCGCCTGCTCTCGGCAACGGCGGCCAGCGCCTGCTGGAGATCGCGCGTCGCGTTCAGCCGGGCGCTCGCCTCGTAAAGCCGCTCGGTCAGCGCGAGCGTTTCCTGGACCTGTCTGGAGAGCCGCAGGTTGTCGATGTGGGCGCTGAGGCGCTCGGCAACGGCTCCGACCAGCCGGGCGGCCTCGGCCGATTGCCCCGGCTCTGGGGCGATCAGCTCGCCAATTTTGACGCCGCGCACCTGCAGCGACGCCGCCAGCCGCTCCTGCCACCCCTGCATGGGGCGGGTGGCCGGCCGGATCTCGCCGTTGTCGTAAGCATAAGCCAGTGGCTGTTCGGCTGTTTCCGAATAGCCGGCCCACCCTTCGCTGGTTACCCGGCGCAGGGTTTCTTCTACCTCCTCGCGATAGCGCTGGGACTCGGCCAGCAGGCGCAGGTTCTCGACCTGCTGGGCAATCTGCGCGGCGACGCTGTTCACCAGCTCTACCTCGGCTGGCGTCCACTCCATGCCGTCAGGGGCCTGCAGCTCAATGGCGCCGATCTCTTCGGCGTTGAAGAGTATGGGCGCTGCCAGCACCCCGGTCGATGCGCCGGAGTTGAGTGTGAGCGGCTCCGTCAGCGGGGCAACTGAGGCGCCGGCATAGTCGAAGCCTATGTACTCCTTGCGCTCGATGGCATCCAGGAACTGGCGCCAGCCTTCGCGTGTCCGGAAGCGGCCGGCTTCCATCGCCTCGCGCCGTGCCTCTTCTACCTCCGCAAACAGGCGAGCGTTCTCCACGGCAATCGCCAATTGCCCGGCCAGTACCCGGAAAGCAGGCAGGATTTCGACGGTGAGCGTCTCTGCCTCGTCGTCCTGCAGGTCCAGCACGCCCAGCACCTGGTCGCCGAGCAGAAGCGGGATCGCCATTTCGGAGCGCGTGTCGGGCAGCAGCGGGTTTGGCCGGAAGAAGGTACTCTTTGTCGTGCTGGGAATGACGACGGCTTCCTTTTCCAGAACGGCCGTGCCGTTGATTGAGCGGCGGTCGATGGGCAGGCGGAAGCCGCGCCGTACCAGCTCGGCGCCGACCTCGCCGGTGCCCGCATAAAGGACCAGGTTGCGGCCCGCCTCATCGACGAGATAGATCTGGGTGTAGTAAAGGTCAAACCGGTCACGGATGCGCCGCACGGCTTCGTCCAGCAGCTCCTCCAGATCGCGAACGCGGGCAAGCCGCTGGCCCACTTCGGCAGCCAGCGCCAGATCGCGTGTGCGCTCCTGGACCCGCTCCTCCAGCACGCCATACGAGATCTGTAGCTCGGCAGCCATGGCGTTAAATGCCTCCGCCACTTCGCCCATCTCGTCGTTGCTGTTCACCTCCACGCGCTCGCCAAAGGCGCCGGCCGCCAGCCGCGCGGTTCCGGCGGTAAGCGCCGCCACTGGCCCGCGAATGCGCTGGTTGATGTCCACAAAAGCGCCGACGGTGACGAGAATGGTCACGATGCCGACGATGCCCGGATAGACGACGACGGCCTCCCGGGCTGCAGCCACCTCGCGGCTGGCGAGCTGCTGCCGGGCCTGGACCTGCTCCACCAGCCGACCGATCTCTGCGTTAATCTGCTGCTGGTCGCGGTTAAGCACGCCGACCCGGACCTGCACCGCAGCCCACTGCTCGCCCTGCGCCTGCAGCACCATCGTCTGCGAGAGGTTTACGATGCCTGCGACCCGCTCGGCTACGGTAGAGAGGGCATCGCGGATAGCCGTCTCTTCCTCAGCCGCCACCAGAGCCTGCAGCTCCCCGGCGCTCCGTTCCAGATCGCCCAGGGCGCTATCCACTTCTCTGGAGAAGACGATGCTGTCCTGGAGGGGAAGCAGGCGGCTGATCGTGCCCAGCAGGGCGGTGCTATCGGTGCGCACCTGGCCGACGACGCGCACGCGCTCAGCGGCCTTTTCCAGAACGCCGGTTGCGTCCAGCAGCCGATTGACCTGCGTGGAGACCAGCAGTGCAGCCAGAAACAGAAGCCCGAGCGTGACCAGGCTCTGCACCAATAGCCGCAAGCGGATGGAGCTGCGGCGCCTTTGTAGCCTGCGCGGCGCCGGTTGGCGATTACTCACTCAGTCCCTCCATGCCTTCCAGTAGCTCCGGGCTGGCCCAGAGCTGTTCATCAGTGGCGACCTGACCTTCGGCGAGAAACGGCTGGCTCTGGTAATTGAGAGGTCCCTTGAACAGAACGACAGAGCCACTGCCCAGGCCCTGGATAAACTGAGTGAGGTAGGTCGATTGCTCCTCGTTCAACGCGGCGCCCCGGCTGAAGCCGACCGGGCTCCTTTCCAGATCGTTAATGTTGGGCCAGTATGGCTCTTCCCATTCCCAGGCCGGCTCCCATTCGCCCGAAGCGACCTGTTGGGCCAGTCGCAGATAACCTGGGCGCCAGTTGAAGTAGGGCACGCCCAGGCAGATGTCTGGCGCGGAGGCACAGGCGCCCTCGTAATCGTAGGGAATGGCCCAGACTATCGCCCCGGCCGCTGCCCTTGTGGAGACGACGTTGAGCGGCTCCGAAGTGTCGATGCCCGACATGATGACGTCGGCGCCCCGATCGATCAGCTCGCCGGTTACGACAGCCGGGTCTCGGGTGACGCCGGGAATGTGGAACCAGAAGCCGATCCACTCGACATCGAACTGCAGCTCGGCGGGGTCGCCCCCACGGAATTGTTCGAAGCAATAGCGGGCGCCTACGTAGGCCGAGTTGGCCAGGCGACGGGTCTCGCTGTTGATCAGCGGGCCGACGTGACCGATATGGTTGGTCTGCGTGGCCAGCGCGGCGGCGCAGCCGGCAATCATCTTGCCATACATCATGCGCCCATAGTAGTTTCCGACGTTGGGTGGGGCGTCCGGCCGCAGGGCGTGGTCGCCGGAGACATGCACAAAGGCTATCTCTGGATGCATGCGGGCCGCAACAGTCGTGTCGGCGGCAAAATCGTCGGACGTAATCAGGATGAGCTGCGCTCCCTGGGCCGCCATCTCGTCAACCACCCCGGCGAGTGTCTTATCTGGCGAAGCGTCCGGGTTGAGGTTCTCCGCAAGGAGCATCCGGCTGCCAGCGATCTGCTCTTCCAGATATTGCCCGGCGCGATAATGGGCCTCGCTCCAGCCGTGGTCATCCCGGGGACCGACCAGGATGAGGCCGAAGACAAAGCTGTCGCCTGCGCTGGTCGGCGGCTCGGTGGCCGGCGGGGGCGTTGGCTGGGGGGCCGCGCAGGCGCTGATGACCAGCCATATGATCAACAGAATGGTAAGGTAAATGCTCCGCGCGCTCATCAATTTGCTCCCTTTTCCGCCGTCGTCGCCTCCGGCGCAGCGGATGTCGTGATATAAGGGGACACGCGCAGTTGTACGCGGGCCCGTTCGCTGCCCAATGCCTGGCCCAGCTCCTGCGCTGCCAGCCTCAGCACCTCTTCCACACTGCCGGCGCGCTGGATACGCTGGCCGATGCTGTAGGCCAGAGCGGCCTGCCGGCTGCGCTCTTCCGCCTCCTGCAGCAGCCGCGCGTTCTGCAGGGCCACGGCAACCTGCCCGGCCACGGCCTCTAGCAGCGCGACATCGTCTTCGCCCAGGCCGCCGGGCGCGTCGTGCTGAACGTCCAGCACCCCCAGCAGCTTATCGCCGTAGCGGATGGGCATGGCAATTTCGGCGCTAGTCTGGGGCAGGAGTGGATTGGGCAGCCAGTCGGAATGGGCGTGGGTATCCGGCGCCAGAACGGGCTCTCCGCGCCGGGCGGCGAGGCCGACCAGCCCCTGCCCAATCTTCAGGCTGTGTCCCTGTGACAGCATCGTCCGCCCGGCATCGCCGCTGCCACCGGCCAGGATCAGCTTTTCGCGCTTCTCGTCCAGAAGGTAGATGTGAACGTGATAGTAGCCAAAAGCAGCCTGAACGTGCTGTACCACGGCCGCCACCAGCGCTTCGGCGTCGTGAATGGTCGCCAGCTGCCGGCCAACCTCAATGCTTGTCTCCAGCGCCGGCGCTCGCTCGGCCAACCGGTGCTCCAGCCCGCTATATTGCTCCTGCAAGGTCATGGCCGTGGCCTGCAGCGCCTCTCCGAGGCGGCCTAGCTCGCCGGGCACGGGCGCAATGGGCACGTCAAAATTGCCCTGGGCAAAGCTTTCGGCGGCGGCGGTCAATCTGCGGACTGGCCCGATGAGGCTGCGCGTCAGCAGAAAGCCGCCGCCGGCTGCCAGGAGGATCATGAGGGCGGCCGAGCCTACCGCTGCACGCTGGACAGTGCTGTGCAGGCGGCTCGCTTCCGCGGCAGCAGCCGCGGCCGAGGACCCACTATCCGTCGCCACGGCCGTCAATCGCTCCTGGAAACGTTCTTCTGCCGAGGCGAGCACGCCGTAGCGCAGCAACTGCGCCGGCTCCCACTGTTCAGCCATGGCGAGATCGGCTACCTGCTCGCTGAGCGCCGCCAGCTCCGTCGCCAGCCCGTCGAGCCCGGCCAGTTGCGCCTCGCCGCCCGCCCGCTTCTGGAACACGGCCTGCATCTGTTCGGCTGCGCTGACAAAACCCGCCATGTCGCGGGGCAGGTCCTGAGCAACAAGAGACGGCTGCCGCGTGAGCAGCAGATAGTCGAGAGTCGCCACTGCCTGGCTCCACGACCGCTGCACGGCCGATGCCGCGGCGACCTCGTCCAGGTGCTGCTGGCTCTGCGCCACAGCGGCTGTCGCCCGGCCGGTCAGGTTGTAGGCGATCGCCACGCCAGCGCCGGCGATAAGCAGGAGAAGCGCGAGCGCCAGAGCGACCTTACGTCCGAGCGTCAGACCAGAAAAACGGCTCATTGCTCCCTCCGCCCGTTGTCGAGGGTCGGTTCGAGCCGGACCTCGGCTCTGCTGCCCGGGAGGGCGCGGCCCAGCTCGCGCACGGCCACCTGCAGCGCCTCCTCCACCGTCGTCGTGCTCTGGATCCGCTGGGTGATGGCGTTGAGCAGCAGCTCGCTCTCGACCTGGCGCTGGGCGGCGGCGTAGAGGCGGGCGTTTTGCAGGCCAACCGCCGTCTGGTTGGCAACCGAGGTCAGTGTTTCCACGTCCTCGGGGCCAAGGCCATCCTGTACGTTGTGCTGCACGTCCAGCACGCCCAGCAGCTCTTCGCCGAGCATCACAGGCACGGCCACTTCCGCCCGTGTGTCTGGTAGAAGCGCGTTAGGCAGCCACGCCGGCTCCGAGCGCACGTCAGGCGCCAGAACCGGCAGGCGGGTGACCGCCGCACGGCCGACCAGGCCTTGCCCAAGAGGCAGCTCGTGGCCTCGCCGCAGGAGCTGCTGGCCCGCCTCGCCACTGCCGCCGGCCATAACCAACCGCTTGCCGGTCTCGTCCAGCAGGTAGACGTGAACGTGATAGTAGTCGAACGCCTTCTGCAACTGGTCCACCACTTCGGCCACCAGCCGGTCGCGGTCGAGAATGGTGGACAGCCGGCGGCTGACGGCGTTGCTCAGCTCCAGGGCGCGTGTGCGGCGCAGAACGCGCGCCTCCAGCTCCAGGTTCAACGCCTCCAACTGCCGGTTACTGCGCGCCAGGTTCGCCTCACTCTCGCGGGCGCGCGCCACAGCCGCCCGCAGCGCCTGTTCGGCCTGACCCACCAGCACGCCGAGCAGAAGCAGGACAACGGCCGGCGGAATGGGATCCCAGCTGTCCAGGGTGTCGTTCGGGAACTGGAGCACGCCGCTTAGCTCCAGCCCATACAGGGCAAACAGGGCGGCGGCCGAAAGCAGGACAAAAATGGCCGCCGAGCGGGGTTCGGGCAGAATCAGGCTGCTGAGAACGACGACAAGCCCGTAGCCGACGACCAGACTGCTGCGCACGCCATTATGGCTGACTACGCCGTAGGTGAGGACGGTGAAGAGAAGGAGCAACAGGAGCCAGCCCGCAGCCTCGCCTCGCCCGGTGTGTACCAGCCAGAGCAGTGGCAGCGTCAGCAAACCGGCGATCAGGCCGGCGAGAATGCCGGGCTCTTCCGCGATGGAGTATGGGCTTAGCAGGGCCAGCGCCAGCGTTCCCAACGGGCCTAGCACCAGCAAAGCAGCCAGCATGATGTTGAGCAGTGAAAGGCGGTGCCGTTCGACCTGCCCGGCAGAATCCGGAGGTAGAAAATAACGTTTAACTGAACGAAACATTGCTCACCTGTGACCCAACGTCAGCTGACGCGAGAGCGCGTAATTGGAGTTTAGCATAGTTTTTTCCGCCGTCAGTGAAGGGAGCGTGATTCAGAGGCCAGACAGTACAGAATACCTACCTCTGGTAAGAGCCGGAGTAGCCGTCCGGTACTGGTCGGTTGCTGTCGCTCACCCGCGTCGCCCAGGATGGGTGCTGTTGGCGCACTCTACTCCCCTTTCGCCAGCTCTTCGCGCAGCAGCCGGTTGGCGAGCTGCGGGTTGGCCTTACCCCGCGTGGCCTGCATGAGCTGCCCGACGAACCAGCCGAGCAGGCCCTCCTTGCCACCGCGGTAGGCCGCCACGGCGTCGGGGTTCGACGCGAGAACGTCCCTGATAGCGCCCAGAAGGGCATCTTCGTCGGAGATCTGCGCCAGCCCTTTTTCGGCGACGATCTCTTCGGCGCTGCGGCCCGTGGCGAACATCGCCGCCAGCACCTCGCGCCCGGCGCTGTGGCTGATCGTGCCGTCCTCGACGAGGCGAAGCAGGGCCACCAGCCCATCCGGCGACAGCGCGGCCTCGTCCAGCGTCTGTCCTGTCTCGTTAAGCAGGGCAAAAAGCGTGTTGATCACCCAGTTGGCTACCGTTTTCGGCTCGCCGCCGGCAGCAACCGCGGCGTCGAACCATTCGGCGACGCTCCGTTCTTCGCTGAGCTGGGCAGCGTCGTAGGCCGAAAGGCCGAACTGCGCCTGGTAGCGCGCCCGCCGGGTGCCCGGCAGCTCGGGCAGATCGGCGCGCAGCGCGGCGATCCACGCTTCGTCCAGCTGCAGCGGAGGAAGGTCGGGCTCCGGGAAGTAGCGGTAATCTTCGGCTTCCTCTTTGCTGCGCTGGCTGAAGGTCTCGCGGCGATCCTCCTGCCAGCCACGCGTCTCCTGCACTACCTCCCCACCCGCGGCGAGTATAGCGGCCTGCCGCTCCAGTTCGAACGCGGTCGCCGCCGCCAGCGCCCGGAAGCTGTTGAGGTTCTTGACTTCGGTACGGGTGCCCAGCGCCTTCTCGCCCGCCGGCCGGACACTGATATTGGGCTCGATCCGCAGGACCCCTTTTTCGAGGTCGCCGCTGTTGACGCCCAGATAGCGCAGGATCTGCCGGAGAGAGACGGCGTAAGCGTAGACCTCTTCGGCCGAATCTAGCTGCGGCTCGGAGACGATCTCCAGCAGGGGTACGCCTGAGCGGTTGTAATCGACGAGCGTGCCGCCGGTGGTATGGGTCAGCTTGCCGGTATCCTCTTCCAGATGGACCCGGCGAATGGCCACACGCTTCTTCTTGCCAGAGTCGAGGGTGATGTCCAACCAGCCATTGCGTCCCAGGGGCAGCTCGTACTGGCTGATCTGATAGCCTTTCGGCAGGTCGGGATAGAAGTAGCTCTTGCGCGCGAAGACGTTATGTGGCTGGATCGTGCAGTTCAGGGCCAGGGCAACGCGCACCGCGAAAGCCAGGGCGCGCTCGTTGATGACGGGCAGCATCCCCGGCATGCCCAGGCAGACCGGGCAGACGGCGCTGTTAGGCGGCGCGGTCACGCTATCGACCACGCGGCAGCCACAGAACATCTTGGAGGCGGTCATCAGCTCGGCATGAATCTCCAGGCCGATGACGGCTTCATAAGTCGTCACGATGGCCCTCAACCGTGGCGGCGCATAAATGACTCGAGGCGGTTGAGCGCTTCCTCCAGCTTCTCGTAAGCCGTCGCATAGGAAACGCGCACGTAGCCGGCCCCACAGGCGCCAAAGGCGTCGCCGGGCACGACCGCCACCTCCTCTTCTTCCAGCAGGCACATGGCGAAGTCGTCGCTGCTCATCCCGCTGCGGCGGATGGAGGGGAAGGCGTAGAAGGCGCCGCGGGGCTCAAAACAGCCCAGCCCGAGGGTGTTGAAGCCGTCTACCACGAGACGGCGCCGGCGGTCGTACTCATTGCGCATCTCCTCCACAAAGGGCTGCCCCTGCTCCAGGGCGACCAGGGCTGCCGCCTGGGCCGTCGTCGGCGCGGACATGATCGTATACTGGTGTACCTTGCGCATGGCGCCCAGCAGCGGCGCGGGAGCACAGGCGTAGCCAATACGCCAGCCGGTCATGGCGTAGTTCTTGCTGAAGCCGCCGAGCAGGATGGTCCGTTCCCGCGCGCCGGGAAGGCTGGGCACCGAGACGTGCGGGACCCCGTAGACAAGCTGGTCGTAAATCTCATCGCTGTATAGCAGCAGGTCATGCTCTACGGCGAGGGCGACGATGTCCGTCAGGATCTCCCGCGTCATCACGGCGCCGGTAGGGTTGTTCGGGTAGCCGATCAGAATCCCTCGCGTTTGCGGCGTGATGTTCGCGGCAATCGTCTCCGCCGTGACTTTGAAGTCGTTCTCCACGTAGGTGGGAATCGTCACCGGCACGCCACCCGCGAACGACACCTCCGGCGCATAGGAGACGAAGCAGGGCTCGGGAATAATGACCTCGTCGCCCGGATTGAGCGTGGCAGCCATAGCCAGATAGAGCGCTTCGCTGACGCCAACTGTGATGAGGATTTCCTCTTCGGGGTCATAGCTCAGCCCATAAAGGGCCTGCAGGTGCTTCGCCAGCGCGCTGCGCAGCTCCCAGGTACCGCTGTTCGACGTATAGCGGGTTTCCCCGCGGCGGAGCGAGGCAATACCGGCCTCGACAATCGGCTGCGGCGTGACGAAGTCCGGCTCTCCGATGCCCAGGGAGATGACGTTCTGCATCGTCGCCGCGATGTCAAAGAATTTGCGGATGCCCGATGGGGGTGTCTTGGCCACTTTGTCGGCGATGAACTTTTGCATGACTGCCTCCAGAAAAACTGCGGCACGAGCAGCTTATCCGCCCGGACCCGTGGACTATTTCAGATTAACACGAGCGTTGTCGCCAATAAAGAGCGATTGGGCGCGCCCCGTCACCTCCGCCTTCTCGCCAATCAGCGAGTTCTCGACGATGACGTTTTCGAGCACGGCCCCACTATCCACTATGCTATTACGGACGATGGAATCCCGCACGACGACGCCGGCCTCCAGCGTCGCATACGGACCGATTACCGAGTTTTTGACGCGCGCCGTCGGGTGGAGGTAGACCGGCGGCACGACCATGAACTCTTCGGCATAACTGCGCTCAATCGCCTCCGGCGAGTGGTAGCCCATGCCGAGAAGGTGCATATTGGTGTCGAGGATATTCTGCGGCTGGCCCGCATCGTACCAGTGCTTGATGTTGAGCGTAGTGATCCTGTACCCATCTTCGAGGAGCAACTCGTAGGCGTCGGCCATGAAGTACTCGCCCAACGTCTGCCGGTTCTCCTTCATCACGCGGTCCACCGCGTGGAACAGATCGCGGGCGCTGCGGAACCAGTTGATGCCCACGACGGCAAGATTGTGCTCGGCTGTCTGCGGCTTCTCGATGAAGCGGGTCACGTAGCCCTCGTCGTTCACGGCGACGACGCCAAAACTGCTGGGATCCTCGACGGGCTGGACGGTGAAGACGGCGTCCGCTCCCGTTTCTTCCCCTTTAACCTTTAACTGGCCAAAATCTGCTTCGATAATGCCGTCCCCAAAGGCCAGGACCACGTCCTCGTCGTTCTGCAGATACTCCCTGCAGAGCCACACGGCATGGGCCTGTCCCAGCGCCTCTTCCTGAATGACAAAATGGCTGTCCAGATGTGGGTAGTTTTCGCGCACCCAGGCTTCGATCTGATTCCCTTTGTACCCGACGACGAAGATCACTTCGCCGGTCGTCAGCTCCGCCATCTGGTCAAGGATGTGGCCGAGCACGGTGTTGCCGGCGACGTTAAGCAGTGGTTTCGGTCGGCTCCACGTGTGGGGCCGCATCCGGCTGCCATACCCGCCCAGGAGAATAATCACTCTCATCGTTGTTTACTCCGTTTCTGTACTGTCGTCTCCACCGCCGGTGTCTGGCAGGTCGGGAGCACGCTCGTGCCAGTCTGTCGTCTGCTCGTAGGCATGGGCGACGTTGAGAATCAGCCCCTCCTGCAGTGTATTGGCGATCAACTGCAGGCCGATGGGCAGTCCCTGGCTGTCGAAGCCGCAGGGAATGGAGAGAGCGCACGCCGCGCTGAGGTTGACCGGAACGGTCAGGACATCCGAAAGGTACATAGTCAGCGGATCGGCCGTGCGCTCGCCCAGGCGAAAAGCCGTCGTCGGGCTTGTCGGCGCGGCGATGACGTCCACGTGTTCAAAGGCCCTCTGGAAATCCTGCTGGATCAGCGTGCGGACCTTCAGGGCCCGGCCATAATAGGCTTCGTAATAACCGGCGCTGAGGGCGTAGGTCCCCATCATGATGCGCCGTTTGACCTCCTCGCCGAAGAGAGCGCGCGTCTTCTTCAACGTCGCCGTCACGTCGTCGCCCATCAGACGCGGGCCGAAGCGCACGCCGTCATAGCGCGCCAGGTTGGCGCTGGCCTCGGCGGGGGCGATGAGATAGTAGGCCGGCAGCGCATAGGGCGCGTGCGGCAGGCTGATTTCGTGCACGGTCGCCCCCAGCTCGACAAGCCGGGCCAGCGCATCTTCTACCGCCGCAGCTACCTCGCCGTCGATGCCGTCTCCGAAATACTCGCGAGGCACGCCCAGGCGAAGGCCTACGACCTTACCCGTCAGGGCTGCCTCATAATCTGGAACGGGTGCAGCAAGCGAGGTGCTGTCCAGGGGATCGTGCCCGGCGATGACCTGCAGCATTGCCGCCGCATCGGCCACGGTGCGGCCGAAGACGCCAACCTGATCCAGCGAAGAGGCGTAGGCGATAACGCCCCGGCGGGAGACCCGCCCGTAGGTCGGCCGGATACCCACGACGCCACAGAGGGCCGCCGGCTGGCGCACGCTGCCGCCGGTATCGGTGCCCAGCGCGCCATAAGCCAGACGAGCAGCGACGGCGGCAGCGCTTCCCCCGCTGCTGCCGCCCGGCACGCGCTGCAGGTCCCAGGGGTTCCGCGTGGGAAAAAAGGCCGAGTTCTCTGTAGACGAGCCCATGGCGAACTCGTCCAGGTTGGTCTGCCCCAGGATGACGGCGCCGGCCTGCTTCAGCCTTTTGACGACGAAGGCGTCATAAGGCGGCACAAAGCCTTCCAGAATACGGCTGCCTGCCGTGGTCTCGATACCTTCGTTGCAGATAATGTCCTTGATCGCCACTGGGACGCCCAGCAGGGGGCTGTCGTCGCCCTGTGCCCTGCGCCGGTCGGCGGCGGCGGCCTGTTCCAGAGCAATCTCGTCGGCGAGCGTCAGGAAACTGCGGATCTCGTTGTCAACGCGGGTGATACGATCAATCGCCGCTTCCGTGGCGGCGACGCTCGTCGTATCTCCGGCGCGCAGGGCATCACGAAGCTGGGTTAGAGTAAGCGCCGTCAGATTCATGTTGGGCAGTCGTGGTGGCTATCGTTCAGGCGTCGTCGAGGACGCGCTGGATCAGGAACTGCTGTTCGGCAGTATGCGCGGCGTTTGCCAGAGCGACCTCAGGCGGCAGAGAAGGACGCGGCTCGTCGGCGCGCAGGACGTTTGTCAGGGCCACGGCATGTGCCGTGGGAGCCACGCCCACCACGTCAAGCTCCTCCAGCCGGGCCACGTAGTCCAGGACCTGCGACAACTGCCCCCGATAGAGATCGATTTCCGCTTCACTCAACTCGAGCCGGGCCAGATGGGCCACTTTCTGGACTTCCTCACGTGTCAGCAACAGCCTACCCCCTTTCAGGTAACCGCATCCTCGACCTCGTCTTCGGAGGCGCCAAATTGCGCCATGTACTTTTCCTCAGTCCAGAAGTTCTCCGGCGCCGTCAACCGGTCAATGTAGAGGACGCCGCTGAGGTGGTCAATCTCATGCTGAAAAATGCGTGCATCCCAGTCGCGGAGCCGTAACCGGATCTTATTGCCGTACCTGTCCTGAGCACGGACGCGAATCGCCTGATACCGGGCGACCTCGCCAAGGTAGCCCGGTATAGACAGACAACCCTCAATGCCATCGACCATCTCTCGTGCAGCCCAGACAATTTCGGGGTTGGCGATGACGTAGAGGTCGCGCGTCCCTTCGATTTCCTGTCCTTCCTCGTCGGTGTCGGGAAGCGTCTCGATGACGGCGACGCGCAGCGGCACCTCGACCTGGGGAGCGGCGAGGCCAACGCCGCTGGCCGCTCGCATCGTCTCAATCATGTCGTCCACGAGTTGCTGAAACTCGCTGTCAAACGATGTCACGGGGCGCGCCTTCTGGCGCAAGACTGGATTGTTCGGTTGGATTATCTTTCGAACTGCCATACTCCGGTTACTTATGCTTCTGGTTCTTCTGGCTCAGGCGTCCTCCGAGGAAGCCGGTTTTGTTCGATGGCCTGTTTGTAGACGTCAAACATCAGGGCCAGCTCCCGGCGGCGCCGTATCTTCTCCTGTTGCTGTTGTCGGTTGCGCAGCTGTTCCCGGCGGGCGAAGATATCGCGCTGCACCTGGTTGGGCCGCATCACGCTCTCAAAGGTGATGTCGGCCGTCGCGCCGGCGGTCTCGATATAAACGTTACCAAAATTGAAGATCGTGGCGAATAGGCCCGGTCGGTCGGCGCTGACGTTCTGTACGTTATTGAGCGGCGCCTGCTTGCGCGTCTCGCCCGTGCCGAAGGGGCTGCGGTCGATGTCGATGACGTAGTCTTCCGTCACCTGGAAAATCTCGTTTCGCCAATCTTCGACGACCCAGGTCAGCCAGCCAAGTGCGCCGAGGCCGACCGCCGCAGGAACGAGCCAGAAGATGCCCAGGTCGATGGGCCGGACGAAGAGGACGAAAAATAGAAAACCAATATCCAGGAGCAATAAAAGCGAGGGAAAGACGATGTGGCGGACGAGGGTCAGCGGATGCTTGCGGTAGGTGATGACATCGCCCTGGACGAAGCGAGCGCCGTATCGCCGGCTAAGCCGCGCGAAAAAGCCCGGCCGTTCCGCAGAAGTAGTAAGGGTTGCGTCGTCTTCGTCACTGACCTCCTGAATCGGGTCTGTAACCTGGAAGTGATCTTCCAGAATTTCTCGCAGAATGGCCTGCTCGCGGCCGGCGTCCAGCTCGCGCACGTGCTGGCGCAGCCGGTTGATAGTGTCACGAACGACGATCGGGTCGTCGAGAAAGTCAAAGGAGAGGGATCCGTGTTGGGCGGCGGTGGTGATGCGCACAGAGCCAACGTCGAAGAGCGTGGAGAAGAGGTTTGGTTTCTCCACTTCCACGCTCTGTATCTG
>JAAYYY010000583.1 GCA_012515125.1 Chloroflexota bacterium | reverse complement strand
TCGCCCGGCGGCGCCTGCAGCTTACCGGGGCGGCTTCCCGGAGCGCGCTGGCCCTCGCCAGCGGCAGCGCCCTGCCCTGGGCCACGGGTTCTTACCACGCCGTCTATACCGAGTCTGTTCTCGGCTTCCAGGATGCGGGGACCGCACGCCGCATGCTGGCAGAGTTACGGCGCGTGCTGCAGCCCGGCGGCCGATACGTCGCCAACGAAGCGGTCTGGAAACGAGGGTCCGATCCGGCTGCCGCAGCGGCGGTCTACGCGGCGGCCGTGGCCGATTTCGGCTCCGGCCCGGCTTCGCCCCAGTTCTGGACCGTGGACGACTGGACGCGCGTGATGGAGGAAGCTGGCTTCCAGGTGGCATGCGCCGTGCCGCTGGCCGAGCCATCGGGCGCCGTAACGGAACCAGTGGACCGGCCGTGGCGCCTGCAGCTCTCGATTATGCTGACCGCGTTATACCGTCTCAGGGGCCTGTTACTACCGCGACTGCTCCGGCAGAGGTCGCGCTACCGCCGCCTCCTGGCCGGCCATGCGCACGATGGTCGCTACACGGAGAGCTGGCTGTTCGAGCTTCGCCGCCCACCGGGGAGATGAAGACCGTGGCGATAGAGGGAGACAGGCGCGGGCAATGGCTCGGCCTGTGGCTGGTCGCCCTGACCGCCTTCTATCTGGCGGTGACGGCTGCCAACCTGGCGAACTATCGCCCGATTTCAGGAGACGACATCTGGATCCTGTCGGCTTCCCATAAGCTGGCGACGCAGGGCGTTTTTGGCTCCGATCTTTATGCCGGCTTCTTCAACGCCGACCGCCACTATTTTATCAGCCTGCCCGGCGTTCATTTACTCCAGGCAGCCGCCCTGCAGCTGCCCGGCAACGATCTCGTCAACGCGCGCTGGGTCTCCGTTGGCAGTGGCGCCGTTTTGTTATGGGCGGCGACAGTCCTGGCCTGGCGCTGGTACGGCCTGGCAGCCGGCGTTGTGACCAGCCTGTTGCTGTTGTTCTGGCAGCCTGCCCTGGCCGGGCCAGAGGGCGTCCCCTTATCTCCCTGAGCCGCTCCCTGCGTTACGATCTACCGGCCGTGGCGTGGACGTGGTTAGCGCTGCTCTCACTGGCGGCGCTGTTGCGCCGTCCCACGGCCCGGCGCGCGTTGGCGACTGGCGTCTGTGCTGCGGCTGCCGCGCTCACACAGTTCTTTGGATCTGTTGCCGTCGTCGTAGTCTTCGTGGCGTGGGCGGGCCAGCAGCGACGGCAGCGACGGCACGCGTTCTCCAGCGCCTACACACGCTGGTTAGTGGCGGGCCTGCTTCTCGTCGCCGGTCCCTACCTGCTTTACACCGCGCTGCACTGGCCCGACGCGCTGGGACAGACCGCCTACCTCAAGGGGGAACGGGCAACGCTCGGCGTGCCGGCGCTTGTGGATAACCTGGGGCGAGAGCCTGTGCGTTACCGGACCGTCCTGAACCCCAGGGATGCCTCCGGGTGGGTGAATCTGGCCTGTATGGCGGCTGCTGTCGTCTATCTGGGGCTGCAACTGGGCCGCAGGGCCACGGCCGGAGACCGCCTTCTGGCGC
>JAAYYY010000582.1 GCA_012515125.1 Chloroflexota bacterium | reverse complement strand
GCGCGTTGCGAGAGCAGCAGACCGATGGGCGCGGATGAGGCCCGGCCCAACGGGCTGCAGCGGCTGACCGCCAGAATCGCCAGCAGCCGGCCCGCCGTGGCCCTGCTCGCGCGGGTGATGCACCACGTGGACGGCCGGCTGCTGCGGCTGAACGGCGGGCGCTGGACGCTCTCCGGGAAGTTGATCGGGCTGCCGGTGCTGATGCTGACGACGAAGGGAGCGCGCAGCGGGCAGCCGCGCACGACGCCGGTCCTCGGCGTGCCGCAGGGCGACGGCTACATCCTCGTCGCCTCGAACTGGGGCCAGAAGCGGCACCCGGGCTGGTATTACAACCTGCGCCGGGAGCCGGCGTGCGTGGCGACGCTGCACGGCGAGGCGCGGCGCTACCGGGCGCGGCAGGTGAGAGGCGAGGAGCGGGAGCGCTGCTGGCGGCGGGCCGCGGCGTCCTATGCCGGCTTCGAGGCCTACCGGCGGCGCGCCGGGCGGGAGATAGCCGTCTTTGTGCTGGAGAGGGGGGATTGAACTGTGATTTATGTGATGGGTATGATGGGCTATGATTCAGCCGCTGGCCGACGAAAATCATAGACAATCATGCCATCATGAAAATCACAGTTCAAAAAAAGGGCCGGCGCGCCCCAGGAATCAGGCTTTCTTCTTCTGCAGGTCGAGGCGGCTCTCCACCTCGTCGAGCAACATCTCGACGGTGAAGGGTTTGGCGAGCACGGGCACGTCGTGCGTGTCGAGGAAGTGGCGCGTGGCGGGGCTGACGACGTCGCCGGTGCTGAAGAGGATGCGCGACGCCAGATTCGCGTCCTCGTGCAGGACTTCCTCATAGAAGGCCGGGCCGCTGATGCCGGGCATGCGGATGTCGCAGAGGATCAGATCGAACGTGTGGCGGCGGATCTGATCCAGGGCGGCAGCGCCATCGCCGGCCGTGCGCACCTCGTAGCCCCGGTCTTCGAGCACGCGGGCCAGCGTCTCGCGGACGGTTGGCTCGTCGTCCACGATGAGCAGGCGGGCGGGCTGAGCCGGCGCAGGCGGCAAATAGCGCTCGCCGGCCATCGAAGCGTCGGGCGGCACGACCGGCAGCTCGACGTGAACGCGGCTGCCCTTGCCCAGCTCGCTCTCGGCCCAAATGTGCCCGCCGTGCTCGCTGACGATGCCGTGGCAGACAGATAGGCCCAGGCCGGTCCCGTCGCCCGGTTCCTTGGTGGTGAAGAAGGGGTCGAAGATGCGCCGCAGCAGCTCCGCCGGGATGCCCGGACCGTTGTCGGCGACGGTGATGTGCAGCACTTTCTTGCGGCCCGGATGCTCGCCGTAGGTGGAGGGGCCGTGGCTGGCGCTGACGGTGAGCAGGCCACCGCCATAGGCTTTGCTCATCGCCTGGTAAGCGTTGCTGATCAGGTTGACCAGGACCTGCTGGAGCTGGTGGGGGTCGGCCATGGTCACGGGCAGGTCGGGGGCCAGGTCCAGCTCGGCGAGCACGTTGTGCGTGTTTAGCTCGTAGCGGATGAGGGCCAGGGAGCTGCGGATGACCTCGTCTACCTGCACCGGCTTGCGCACGGGGGAGCGCTGGCGGGCAAACTCCAGCAGCGATTGCACGATGTTGCTGGCGCGCTGGGCCTGTTCGACGATGCGGTCGAGGTCGCGCTGTATTTCCGGCGTGCCGCTCTTGTGCTGGAGAAGCTGGGCGTAGAGCATGACGGCGCCGAGCGGGTTGTTCAGCTCGTGGGCGACGCCGGAAACAAGCTCGCCGATGGCCGCCAGCTTTTCGCTCTGCAGCATGCGCGCCTGGGCCGCTTCGACGGCGGCAAGCTGGGCGCGCAGGTCGGCGTGCAGGCGGGCGTTCTCCACGGCGGTCGCCGCCTGCTGGGCAAAGCTCAGGGCGTAGGCGGCGTCTTTGGCGGAGTAGGCGTTGACCTCGTGGCTGTCGAGCGTCAGGTAGCCAATCATGCGCTCGCGAATCATGAGGGGGACGCCCATCCAGCCCCGGACCTTGATTGGCCCGTTGGCCAGCCGGAAGCCCATCTGCTCGCGCGCGTCCGCGAGAATGACAGGCTCGCCCGTCCCCGTCATCATCGCGATCAGCGGGTCATCTTCCGGGAAGGTCCAGTTGCCGACGATGCCTTCCGGCAGGCCATGCCCGGCGAAGACACGCCAGGCGTCGTCATCGCGCAGGATGACCGAGGCGGTGTCGTAGGGCACGACCTTGCCGAGCGCGATGAGCAGCTGTTCCAGCACCACCTGCAGGTCGAGGGAGCTGTTGATGGTGGCGCTGGCCGATTGCAGCGCCTCCATGTGCAGCCGCTGGGCGCGCTCGGCCTCGAAGAGGCGTGCCCGCTCGACGGCGGCGGCAAGCTGGGCCCCCGCGACGAGCAGCACCTGCTCCATCTCGGCGGCGATGGTCCGCTGGCGGCGCCCGTAAAGCAGCAGGAGGCCGCGCAGGTTGTCCTGGCTGAGCAGCGGGACGGCCAGCACCACCTGGTAGCCGGCGGCGCGGGCCGCCGCGATGCGCGGGTTGGGGTCGTCGGCGGCGAGCTCGCGCAGGAAAAGGGGCCGGCGTAGGGCAGGCCAGCCGGCGCTCTCGGCCGGCACGGCGGAGACCAGGTTGTCGAGCCCGCGATGGGCCGCCTGGACCATGCGCCCGTCTTCGGTGGCGAGCAGCACCTCCGCGCCGTCCACGCGCAGCCGCTGGACAACCTCGTCGAGGGCGACCTGCAGCACCTTCTCCAGGGTGGTGGGGCGGTTGATGGCGCTGGTGATGGCGGTGATGAACTCCAGCCCCAGGTTGCGGCGGCGGATGATCGCCTCCTGCTGCTTGCGCTCGGAAATGTCGCGCACGACGCTGACCCAGCCGGTCTGCCGGCCCGCGGCGTCGGAGAGGGGGGCGGTGGAGATCTCGCCGGGGAAGAGCGTGCCGTCGCGGCGGCGCATCTGGGTCTCGTAGCGCTGCAGGAAGCCCCGGACCGCGTCGGCCTGCTGGAGGCGCTTCTCGTAGGCCGCAGCGCTGCTCGCGGTGGCGTGCAGGGCCGCCGTGGACATGCCCAGCGCCTCGTCGCGGCTGTAGCCAAAAACGTTGCTGAAAGCCGGATTGCAGCCGATGATGTGCTCGCTGGCGCTATCGACGGTGAAGACGGCGTCCTGCAGGCTGTTGACCGTGCTCTCCAGAAGCTGCTGGCTGGCGCGCAGCGCTTCCTGGGCCGCCTTTTGCTCGGTAATGTCCTCTTTGACGGCGAGGAAATGGGTGATCTGCCCCTGGTCGTCGATAATCGGGCTGATGCTGGCCGACTCCCAGTAGAGCTGCCCGTCTTTGCGCCGGTTGCACAGCTCGCCGCGCCACATGCGCCCGCTGGTAATCGTCTCCCACATGCTCTTGTAGAACTCCGGCGACTGGACGCCCGACTTGAGCATGCGCGGGTTGTTGCCCGTGGCTTCTTCGTAGCTGTAGCCGCTGACGACGGTGAAGCGCCGGTTGACGTATTCGATGGCGCCCTGGGCGTCGGTGATGATGATGCTCACCGGGCTCTGCTCGACCGCCTGGCTGAGCTGGCGCAGCCGCTCGGCCACCTTGCGGCGCTCGGTCATATCCACGGCGACGGCCTGCACGGCGGGCTGCCCCCGGTAGTGGGTAGAGGCGATGTAGGCCACCACGTAGCGCTCGCTGCCGTCGGGCCGCAGCAGGCGGACTTCCTGGCGCACCACGCCGTTCTGGGCGCCGAACTTGTCGCGGAAGAGGCGCAGCACGGTGCGGCGGTCGCCGGGGTGGATGCAGAGGCGCAGCAGCTCTCCGGGCGAGCGGTCCATCAGCTCGGCGGGCCGGCGGTCCAGCAGCTCCGCCAGCGTCGGGTTGACGAAGATGATGCCCTCTTTCTGGAAGAGCAGGAAGCCTACGGGCGAGTTGTTGACGACGGTGTCATAGGCTTCTTCGGCCTGCCGGCGCTCGACGAGCTGCTGCTGGACCTGCTCGTAGAGATGGGCGTTGCGGATGGCTATCGCCGCCTGCGCGGCGACCAGCTCCAGGGTGCGAATGGCCCGCTCGCTCCAGGGACCGGGCTCGGCCCCGCTGACGTTGATGACGCCGACGACGCGCCCCTCGCTGACGAGCGGCATGCCGAGGATGCGGCCGGACCATTCCGGCGGCCGCTCGCGGAAGAGGGGGTGGTCGTGCATGTCGGCGACGGCGATCATGCGCCCGCTGCGGGCCACTGTGTAGGTGAGGCCGTCCTGGCGGGGCATGGCGACCAGCTCTTCGCGCCCGTCCTTCCAGCGGGCGGCGCCAAATTCAAGCACGTCGTCGCG
>JAAYYY010000581.1 GCA_012515125.1 Chloroflexota bacterium | reverse complement strand
GCATCGATCTCGATGCCGCTTTCCAGCTCGTAATCGGCCTCGGGCTCCACTGCGCTGTTGGTCTTGGCTCCAGTTGGGGGAACGCCGGGATCGCGTTCCTCACTATCTTTCTTGCGCTTCTAATTATCGTCGGGCATGGCTTCCTCCATTACGGGGTGGGGGCACATTGTAGCGCCGCGCTGCCGGTCGGCCAACTAGCCAGCGCGCCGCCCTTCTTCTATAATCAACGGCGATGTTCGTCAGCCGCAGAGGAGAGCAATGGAACCGATTTACCGCAGTGATGGCGAGTGGGTAGCGGTGTATGAGAAGGGGCACCTGTTCACGGTTGACGGCGAATGGCTTGGCTTTGTCGTCGGCCGGCGCGTCTTCAGCACCGCGGGCGAGTACCTCGGCTTCCTGAGCGACGACCGGCGGCTGCTGCGCCGGCGGCAGGTTGACGCGGACCTGCCCCGCCGCGCCGTGCCGCCGCGCCCGCCACGCCCGGAGATCCCGGTGAGAGTGCCTCTGGCTCCGCTGCTGCGCGAGCTGCCCTTTCACATCATCGACGTCTTCGAAGAGGAGGGCGAAAAGCTTCTCTTTGTCTCGGAGACCCGGCCGGATATGGATTAGCCATGGAAGGCAAACCAGTCAGCGCGTCGCGGGTCACACTCACCCAGCATATGGGGCCGGGCGAGGCCAATACGCTCGGCCACATACACGGCGGCATCATCATGAAGCTCTGCGACGAAGCCGGCGGTATGGCGGCGACCAAACATGCCCGCCGCCCCGCTGTGACTGTCGTCGTCGATTCCATGTCCTTCCATTCGCCGGTGCAGATCGGCAATCTGGTTACCTTTTCGGCGGAGGTCACCTGGGTTGGGCGCACCAGTATGGAGACGCGCGTGGTGGTCCACGCCGAACACCTGCTCACCGGCGAGACGACCCACACCAACACGGCGTACTTCGTCTACGTGGCGCTGGACGAGCAGGGCAAGCCAACGCCCGTGCCGCCCCTGATCTGCGAGACGGACGAAGAACGGGAGCGCTTTGCCCGCGCCGAGGAGCGCCAGCGCTACCGGCTGCAGCAGCGCGAGCGGGGCATTCTATGAGCCGTTCGCAGCTTCTCGACCTCCTCCGGGAAGCCCCGGCTTACCAGGCCGCCCATGCCGGCTACGTCAGCCAGGGCGTGGCCGAGGTGGAGCCGTTCCCCTTCCTGGCGATCGTCGGGCAAGAAGAGATGAAGCTGGCTCTCGTGCTTGCCGTCATCAACCCGGCCGTCGGCGGCGTCTTGTTGCTCGGCCCGCGCGGCACGGGCAAGACGACCGCCGTGCGCTCGCTGGTCGATCTGCTGCCGAGCCGGGTGATAAGCCTGTGCGAGAACGGCTGCACGGAGGCGATGCTGGAGGCCGGCGGCATGGCGGCTATCTGCAAGGCGTGCGCGCAGAAGGCCGGCTACGGCGAGCCTCTGTCGCGCGAGGAGCGGGTGCGCATCGTCAACCTGCCGCTCAACGCCCGCCTGGAGGATGTCGTCGGGGGCATCGACGAACGGCTGGCGCTGGAGCAGCAGCGGGTCCGCCTGGAGAGGGGACTGCTCAGCCAGGCCGACGGGCACATCCTCTATATCGACGAAGTCAACATGCTGGAGGATCAGATCGCCGACGCGATTCTCGACGCCGCGGCCCAGGGCCACTATACGGTGCGGCGCGGGCCGCAAAAGCTGACCTACAGCTCTCGCTTTCTCCTCGTCGGCTCGATGAACCCGGAGGAGGGTCACCTGCGCCCGCAGCTCATGGATCGCTTCGGGCTGCGCGTGCTCGTGCGCGGCCTGGACGATGCGGCCGAGCGCTTCCGCGCCTACGAACAGGCTGTCTGGTATCAGCGCGATCCCGAGGGGATGGCCGCCGCCTATGCCGCGCACACGCTGACCCTGGCCGAGGAAATTGCCGTGGCGCAGGGCCGCCTGCCCGGCGTCCGGGTGGATGAGGCGGCACGCGACCTCGGCCTGGAGGTGATCCGCCAGGCGGGCATTCACAGCGCGCGGGCCGAGATTACGCTGTTTGAGGCGGCCCGCGCCTACGCCGCCGCCGACGAGCGAGAGCGCGTCGAGCCCGACGATGTCCGTGCGGTCGCTCTACTGGCGCTGCGGCTGCGGCGCAGCCCGGCCCTCGACGCCTTTCTCGAGGCGCAGGCGGCGGAGGACGAACAGCTCCGCGCTGCCCTCGCCGGGCCACCTGCATGAGGCGACGCCTTTTTCTGCTGGCCCTCACGGCCATCCTCGTCGCCTTTTTCCTCGTCTGGCTGCCCCATCCTGCCGCGGGGCTGAGCTACATCGGTCTGGAAATGGGCGAGCAGGCGAAATTCCTGCCGCAGGTGCGCAGCGGCGAGGTCGCACCCGACCGCTCGCTGTTCTACCTGCCGCCGATCACGCTGGCGCTCATGCTGCTCCTCCTGACTACCTTCTGGAGCGGCAGCCGGTGGCAGACCTGGGCAGCACGCGCCGTCGCCGTCGCCGTCAGCCTGCTGGCCCTGCCGGGGCTGGAAGCGCTCGGCGATCCCGATCCGTCCGAATGGCTGTGGCGCCTCCTGCTCATCGCCCTGGTCGTCCTCGTCGCGGCCCTGACCCCCTGGCTGTCACGCCGACCGGCCCGCCTGCGCTGGGGCGCGGCGGCGCTGGCGGCGCTGGCGGGCGCCATTCTGCCCACCTGGGCCTACCTGGCCGTCCGGCCGCTATTCGCCGCGCTGTTGCGGCAGGATCTCGGCGCCGGGCCGGGGGTCTGGCTCAACCTCGCCGGCCATCTGCTGGCGCTGGCGATTGCCCTGGACTGGGCCCGGCTAGTCCCGCGAGGCAAAGAAAAAGAGACGGCACACCGCGCCGTCTCTCCCTCGTAATTCCTGTCAGGGCCCGACAGACGCCCCGGAGATGGGTAGCCATCAGGCCGCCCAGCCGCCTGTCAGGACGGCAAGAGCTCCATCCGGTGAGACTAGGCCCTCATGTGTTCGTCGATATAGCGGACGGCCTGGCCGACCGTCTCGATGCTCTGCGCCTGCTCGTCGGAGATTTCCCCCTCGAACTCCTCTTCAAACGCCATGATCAATTCAACCAGATCGAGCGAATCGGCCTCCAGATCCTCGCGGAAATGGGAGTCCATCGTAATCTCACTTTCGTCCGCGCCAAGTAGCTCAACGATAATGCCTTTAACGCGCTCAAAGGTATCAGCCATTCTGAATTTCCTCCTTCACCGGGATACTCTTGCCTTGTGTTGGCGTATTGTAAGTGCAAGTGGGTGGTTGTCAAATAGACTGCCTTCCGATCAGTCTGCCGGCCTCTCTGCACAGGGGATATAACCCCCGAGCGACGGGTCGGTTACGCTTT
>JAAYYY010000580.1 GCA_012515125.1 Chloroflexota bacterium | reverse complement strand
GACGACCATACCGTCCTGCTGGCCGACATGCCCGGCGTCGATGAAAACAATATCGACATCACCCTGGAGAAGAACATCCTGACTATCCGCGGCTACGTGGATGAGCCGATGGCAGGTTACAGTCTGGCCTACAGCGAGTATGGCGTAGGCGACTACGAGCGCACGTTTGCCCTTTCGGACGAGGTCGATCGCAACAAGATCCAGGCTTCGATGAAGGACGGTGTCCTGCGCCTGGTACTGCCAAAAGCGGAGGCGGCGCGGGCGCGCAAGATTACCGTGCAGGCCGGGTAACTGGCCCTGCACAGAGGAGGTCATGACAGGGCGTTCCTGTCATACTTTTTTCGACACAGATTGGGAGGTAACACACGATGCGAGTTAGCGACCTGGTACCCTGGCGGGGACGAAGACAGCTACCTGCTCACCGTGACGACCCCTTTACCGCCATGCAACAGGAAATCAACCGCCTGTTTGACGACTTCTACCGCAGCTTCGACCTGGACCGGAACGGAGATGATGGGCGGGAAGGCCCATTCGGCCTGGCTCCCTGGCGGGAGATGACACGCACTTTTACGCCGCAGGTCAACCTCTCCGAGACGGACGAGGCGTTTGAAGCGACCGTCGAACTACCGGGCATGAGTGAGGACGAGGTTGATGTCCAGGTGACCCGCGACGGTCTGGTCATCAGCGGCGAGAAGCGGACCGAAACGAGCGAGGAAGACAAAAAACGCAACTTCTATCGCCGCGAGCGGCGCTATGGCTACTTTAAGCGTACGATCCCGCTGCCGGCCGACATTGTGGACCGTGACGCCTGTGAGGCGACCTTCGCGAACGGCGTGCTGACCGTTCGTCTGCCGAAGCGGCCCGATGCAGAGTCGCCGGTGCGCCGCATTACCGTCCGGCGCGGCGAATGAGATAGGGAAAGCTGACAAACGTCAGGAGCCGGTGGTCACAACCGCCGGCTCTTTTCTTTATCTGGTGGGGAAGCGCGAAGTCAGGCGCGCATCAGGGCGAAGACGGAGAGCGGTCGGGGCTGTTCTGGGAGCAGGACTTCGCCGAGATCGTGGACGTGATAGCCATGCGTTTCTGGCAGCTCTCGTACCGTCTCTTCGCTGACAAAGAGGGCAGGAAAGGGCGCCTGCTGATTGAGCGTACTGAGGCTGGCTGCCTGGCTCACGGCTGCTGCCAGGCTCGCCGCGTGGTGGGTGATGCTCTTGTGCAGGCCAATGCCGATACGGAACGAAGGTGTCAGCATCTTCTCCTCGCTGGCGCAGTTGAGGGCGTCGAGGCGGGCACGGAGCGCCAGAGCGGCGCGCAGCGCCTGGCCTACCGCCTGCGCTACAAAAAGACTCAACAGACGACCTTCACCCAGCTCATGGGTCACCCCCCCGTAGGCCCCGCTGACTTCGTACACCGTGCGACGGTAACGCTCCAGTTGGGCGGCCGTCACCCGGCCTCCCGGGAGCTTGCTGAACTGCGTGACCAGGGCGGCGACTGAGCGCCCATCACCCGGCACTGCAGAAAGCACCGTCTCCGACAATTGCAGGTTCATGAGCAAGTGCAACGTCTCCTTGCCGAAGTTGGACTTTAACTATCAGGATTTTATGCAACGGCGGAATGCTGTGGCAATGGGCCATTTGGGGGGTACTGCTCTAAAGAAGGCGCATCAGCCCTTCGTCCAGCCCGGTCTTCGCCTGCCAGCCAAGGCTCGCCCGCGTGCCGTCGGCGTCGGCAATCTGCCGGTTGCTCTCGCCCGGCCGGGGCGGTAAGGCACCGAGTAGCGGCCGGCCGCCGCTGCCGCAGAGGGTGTAGATGCGCTCGACGACGGCGGCGACGCTCGTCCCCACGCCGGTGCCCAGCTCGACCGTCGTTCCCGCCGGTAGAGGCCGGCACAGCGCCGCCAGCAGCCCCTCCACGACGTCGTCCACGTAGATCCAGTCGCGTACCTGGTTGCCCGGCGTCATCTTGAAGTTGGCGCCGGCCCGCGCCGCCGCCATCGCCGCCGGTATCAGGTTGTGGGCAGCCTGGCCCGGGCCGTAGGCCTGGAAGATCATCGCGCCGACGATGGGAAGACCGCGGGTGCGGACGGCCATGCGGCAGAACTGCCAGGCAGCCGCCTTGCTCGCGGCGTAGACGTTCAGCGCTTCCCGCTCGCCGGGCGTGCGCGCGACGACGATGCGCGTGGCCATATGCGCGCTCGCTTCGAGGAGATGGATCGTCCCCAGCACGTTGTGAGCGACGGCCTCATCCGCCGGCAGGAAAGGAGCGGTCACGCCGGCGGCGGCGAGGTGGAGGACGGCCTCTGGAGCGGCTGCTTCCACAGCCCGCCGCGTCCCCTCGCGGTCACGCAGGTCGGCGTAGACCGCCGGCAGGCTGGCAAGGGGAGCCGGCAGGGCCTGGCCGTCCCGATGCTGCTCGCGGAGGAGCAGCATAGCCTCATGCCCGGTTGCCAGGGCGGCGGGTATCAGGCGACGGCCAATGAAACCGGTGGCCCCCGTCACCAGGAGCCGCATCTACCACACTTTCCAGGGCGCCCGTTCCTGCCACATCTCTTCGAGCACCATGGTGTCTTTGAGCGTGTCCATCGAGCGCCAGAAGCCGGTATGCCGGTATCGCATCAACTGTCTCCTGGAGACGAGCAGAGGCAGGATCTCCCGCTCCAGATGGACATCGTCGTCGTCGCCGATCAGCGAGAGAACGTCGCGTTCGAAGAGCATGAAGCCGGCGTTGATCCAGTAAGGCAGTAGCGGCTTCTGCTGGTATTCACGCACCACGTCGTCGTCGCCGGCGTCGAGAATGCCATATTGGAAGGGCACCTGCACGCTGGTAACCGTTGCCAGACAGCCGTGCCCCTTGTGGAAGGCGACGAGCGCGTCGAGGTCGATATTACCGACCCCATCCCCGTAGGTGACAAAAAAGCGGTCGCCCTCGAGGTAGCTCGACAGGCGGCGCAGGCGGCTGGCCTTCTCTGTGGCGAAGCCCGTATCGGCCAGCGTCACCTCCCAGCGCGGATGGTCTGCTGTGCCGTGATATTGCAGGGCCAACTCCGGGTCGCGGTGGACTGGCCCGCCCAGCGCCATCGTGAAGTCGCGGGCGATGGCCTCATACTGCAGGAAGTAGCGCTTCAGCTCCTCGGCGCCGGCGCCCAGCGCCAGCACAAAGCGGTTGTACCCGTAGGCGGAGTAGATGCGCATGACGTGCCAGATGATGGGCTTCCCGCCGATCTCGACCAGCTCCTTCTTGGTCAGGGTGCCGCCGCGCATGCGCGTGCCCTGCCCGCCGCACAGGATGACCACGGGGATGTCGCTCATGGGCTGATGTCTTCTCTTTGCTTACTGTCCCTGGGCCTTCTCAACCGCCTCGCGCAGATGCTTGACGAAGGGCGGATAGACAATGCCCACTTCGGTGACGATGCCTGTGACGTAGCGATGGGGCGTCACGTCGAACGCCGGGTTGCGCGCCGTGCTGCCCTCCGGTGCAATCCGCTGCCCGGCGACGCAGAGTACTTCGTCCTGCGGCCGTTCCTCGATGGGGATCAGGTCGCCGTTTGCCAGCTCCAGGTCGATGGTGCTGGTCGGCACCACCGGATAAAAGGGCACGCCGTTCTCTTTGGCGACGACGGCGAGCTTGTAGGTGCCGATCTTGTTCGCCACGTCGCCATTCGCCGCGGTCCGGTCCGAGCCGACGAGCACGATGTCCACTTCGCCACGGCGCATGAAATGGCCCGCCGCGTTGTCGGCAATAATGTCGTGGCTGATGCCCCGCTGCTGCAGCTCCCAGGCGGTCAACATCGCCCCCTGCAGCCGCGGACGGGTCTCGTCCACGAGCACGTGAATCTTCTTACCCTGTTCGTGGGCGGCGAAGATGACGCCCAGCGCCGTGCCCCAATCGACGGTTGCCAGGGCGCCGGTGTTGCAGTGGTGGAGAATCGTCGCGCCGTCGGCAATCAGCTCCGCGCCGTGGAAACCCATACGCCTGTTCAGCTCCACGTCGGCGTCGGCAATCTCCTGCGCCGCCGCCAGCAGGCGATTGCGAATGGCCTCAACGCCCTCGCCCCGGCTTGCCCGCGCCGCTGCCAGCTGCCGCCTGACCGCCCAGGCCAGGTTGACTGCCGTGGGCCGGGCTGCCTTAAGGATCTCTGCCGCGCTCTCCAGGTCGGCCAGAAGCTGGTCTTCGTCGGTCGCCGGGCTCTGGCGGGCTGCCAGGGCGATGCCGAAGGCGGCGGCGGCGCCGATAGCGGGGGCGCCGCGCACGACCATCTCCGTGATGGCG
>JAAYYY010000073.1 GCA_012515125.1 Chloroflexota bacterium | reverse complement strand
TCTTCCTCAAGGCTTTGCAGGAAATCCCAGACGGCTTCGTTAAAGGCGTCGGCCTGCTCGAGGTTGGGCAGGTGACCGGCGCCCGGCAGGATGACCAGCTTCGCGTTGGGAATCTCGTCGCGCATCGCCTCCGCCTGGCTGACAGGGATAATCTGGTCTTCCTCGCCGTGAATGATCAGCACCGGCACGTTGATATCCGCCAGCAGGGGTGTGGAATCGGGGCGCGTCTTCATCGCTTCCAGCGCGCCGACAAGACCCTCCGGGGTACTGCTCTCGACCATCTCACGCACGAAGTTGACCAGCAGCTCGTTGCGCTCGTATGTGGTGGGGGCCAGCAGCTTGGGCAGCATCGCCCTGGAGACAGGCTCCACGCCGCTCTCGCGCACGCCGGCTATCATGTTGTCGCGGCCCGCCCGCCCCACCTCGTCGTCCGCTCCGGCGCGCGTCGCCACCAGAATGAGGCCCGCTACCCAGTCGGGAAAGCGCCGGTAGAACTCGAAAGCAATGTAGCCGCCCATGCTCAGGCCGCAGACGACGACCGGCTCCTGGATGCCCAGGGAGTCGAGCAGGCCCATACAGTCGTCGGCCATCATCTCCATAGAGTAGGGAGCCGGGGTTGCTTCGGACAGGCCGAAGCCGCGTAGATCGGGGGCCAGGACGCGCGCCGTGTCGCTCAGATCCTCGATCTGCGATTCCCACAGGCTGCTGTTGAGGGGAAAGCCGTGGATCAACAGGATGGTGGGGCCGCTACAGCTGTCCTGGTAAGCCAGCGTGAAATCGTTACGTTCCTGTTCCGGCATGCGTTCTACCCTCCTGGCAGTCGATAAACGCGGTAATGGTATCGCTGATGGCCGGACGCCGCCACACTAGCGGCCCACACCCACAGCGCCGCCGAACGCAGCCGACATCTCGTCATAGATGGCCGCTATACTGGCCTCGTCGCCACGAAAGTAGTTGCCGTTAGCCCGCAGCGCGACGTTTTCCAGGAGCACCTCGTCGGCGTCGCTGCCATAGGCAATGGTGAACACGGTTGCACCGGTAGGCAGCAGCGCGGCGACGGCGCTCTCCTCGTCGTAGCGGTAGCTGATCGTATCCAGCCCGTCGCTCAGCACGACGAGGGCGTTGGTCGTCGCCGCTGTGGCCGTATCCTCCAGCAGGCGCGCCCCGTCGCCAATCGCATCGTAAAGCGACGTGTCGCCCTGAGCCTCCAGTTGCTCGATGGCGGCAATGATCGCCTCCCGTCCTTCGCCGACCCGCTGGTATTTGACGACGGCAAAGGGCTGGCTGGCAAAGGCGATGACAGAGATGTAGTCGTCGTCGCCCATCTGCTCGACAAACTGGACGGCGGCGCGGCGCACGTTTTCTATTTTGCGGCCCGCCATGCTGCCGGAGACGTCAAGCAGCATGACCAGATTGACGTCCTTGCGGGCTGCCTGCCACAGCTCCTGCACGGCAAAGATTGCCTCGACCGACGGTTCGCCAAAGACGATTTGCGGCTCGGACAGATCCACGCCGAACGTTTCCAGCTCCGCAACCGACACCGCCTCGTTGGCCGGGCGCAGCCCCGCCGCGACGGCGGCCTGCTGCGCTTCCTCGCTCAACAGGTAGTCGCGGAACTGCACCGCCGCCTGCTGTAGACCGGCGTCGGCCCCTGCATTGACGCACGCCGGATGGCTGGCAACGAACGTTCCCTCGAACGGGTAGACCGGCACCAGCGGCGGCTCCGTGCGCCCATAGTGGACGACGTCGCTCTCGTACATCACGGCGGCGCCGAGGAAGCCAACGCCGCGCTCGGCCATCGTCTCCGCCAGCCCGGCCGTGCTGCTGCTGAACCAGGAGACGGCGCTCTCAAACGCGCCGACGGAGGCCTGGACGATCGGCTCCTGGATCTCCTCCACACTGACCGCTTCCTGTTGTGATTCGGCGGCCTGGACGATAGCCAGAAGGGTGCTGGCGCCGCTGCCGCTCAGGCCGGGATGCGTGTGGCCCAACCGCAGCGAGTCGCCGAACTGCCCGCCGCTATAGTAGGCCCACGAGCCGGGATCGGCCGCCAGGCTGCCAATGTCCAGCCAGCCGAGATCCCGCGCCGGCCAGCCCAACGATTCGGCCAGCGGCTGCCAGAGCGCGATGACCAGCGGGCTGCGCGCCACACTGGTGCAGTCGTCGCCGAAGCCGGCGGCGCTATCTACGACGTCCGCCCAGACGGTGCTGTCGGGTATCCAGATGGCCGGCGCCTCTGCCCCCTCAATCTGCCCAATCGCATCACCGGCGTCGGCCAACGCGAGCGTTACGTAGATCGGATCGCCCTCCTCGGTCTCGACCTCTTCCTCGTTGAAAGCCTCGACCGCCTCTGTCAGCCAGGGTTCGAGGCTGCTGTTAGCCAGGACAGGGACGATAACGGCGTCGCGCGGCGGCCCGTCCGAACCGGCCAGCCCACAGGCCAGGGCCGGCAGGGAAAGTATCACGATCAGCAGGGCGAGAGGGCGGAGCTTCTTCATAGGATGCCTCACAGTCATAAGCGCAGACAGGCCGGGCACGGCCGCCTCAATCGCCGGGCGGTCGTGCGCTGCTGCGGGCCCTTAGCGACCCGTGGTCACCAGCGTCATCTCGACGTAGCGGTCCTGAGCCTGAATCGCCGGGTCGTCAGTCTCGCGGTGGTCCTCCGGCGGCAGCGTCTCCGTGACGATGAAGCGCGCCGGATCGATGCCCTGCGAAACCAGATAATCGACAACCGACTGCGCGCGCGCCTCGGCAAACTCCAGGATTTCGTCCTCCGTGTACGGCGGATCGTTAGCCGGCCAGGCGGACGAGCCTTTCACTTCCAGCAGCAGCCCGACGCTCTGCGACATCGTGGGCACGACACAGCTATCGAGGATGCGGCGCGATTCGATGGTCAGCTCGGTGGAGTCTGGCAGGAAGGTGAAGCTGCGGCAGGGCAGCACGGCAAGGGTCGCGGCGTCTTCGCTGCCGACCGTGCTCAGGTCAATATTGGCGCCAATGGAGAAGGTGTTGTTGACCGGCTCTCCGGTCGAGGCCAGCGCCGCCTGTTGAGCGGCGCGATTGACAAAACCGGCATTGACCAGGTTCGCGGCTTCTTCATCCGCCGCCGAGAGGTCGGCTGCAGCCCACACCCGACGGGCAATCTCCAGCCGGTTGATAATCGGCCGCGTATCGCGCATGACCGTCGCGTTGTCGCTCAGGTCAGCCTGGGCCACATTCTCCAGCCAGGCGCGCAGGTCGTCGCTCGCCGTCTCAGGATAGACAAAGCTCCAGTCGTTGTGGCCCCAGGCAGCAATCTGGCTGGCGGCGTTGTCAAAATCCTCGAACTGCGCCTTGAGCGTGGCAAACCAGGCGTTGTGGAAATCCTGCACCAGGTCGGCGTGCTCGTCGATGGCCTCCCTGGAGGTCACAATCACGTCGATGACGATGCGTAGCTGATTTGAGCTGAGAAGCGGCGTTCCGCCGCTCGCTTCCGCTTCGTATATGTCCGGCTCCCACCCGGCGACGGCGTCGGCCTGGCGATTGTTAAAGACGGCGACGGCTTCGGCGACGCTATCCGCGGGAACCAGCGTCACCTGCGAGCGCGGGTTGAGCTGCGCAATGGAGAGCACGTAGTGGACAAAGTATTCGCCGACGCTGCCCCGTGCAAAGGTGATCCGCTTTCCTCGCAGCTCATTGATCGTGTCGATGTCACGCGCCCAGAGCTGGTCGGCGCCCGCGCTCTCGTCCACGATGGCCGTGATCACGCCGGGAGCATCCAGCGCCACGGCGTCCAGCGTCGTCAGCAGACAATCCCACTGCCCGCTCGCCAGCAGGGCGTTGCGCTGCTCTTCAGAGATGTCATAGGCCGGGTCGTCGTCCAGCAGGAAGGGTACGATGCCCAGGTTAAAGCCGTTAGCCACGTCCAGGCCGGCCATCTGCATCTGCTGCAGCGTCAAGTAGCTGCCGAAAGCGTCCGCCCCGCAGATGTAGGTCGGGAGATCGCCGTTCTCGGCGTAGTCCGGCCCAAAGATAGGGTCGGGCGATTCAAGATTGGCGGATGGGGTAGGCCGTCCCGGCTGCACGACAGGCTCTGGTGTTGGCTCGTCACCCTCGACCAACCCCTGAATCAGGTTGACGACGACGATGGCGCCGACAGCCAGCACCGCCACGGCAATAATGACGACGAATAAAATCCGGGTCCTGTCTAGCGTTGGCATTGTCTTCTCCTCTCACAACTCCCGGGGCCACATCCTGGCATGGCGGCCCGCTATCTATCTCTACGTGCCTGATGGCGCCCGCGTTGCGTCCAGGCTGCGGGCTGCCTCCCGGTAGCCGAGATTCACCAGGACGTCCTGCTCGGATTGGCCGGGCAGCACCGTGAAGAGATAGCCGCTCTCGTCACGGTCCACGATCAGCTCCACCGCTTCGGGCAGCACACAGTGCTTGCTGCCCCGCACGCCGCCCAGCATCTCCTGGTAGGCGCCGATGGCAAAGAAGCCCAGATATAGCTCGTCGGTATCGACCGGCATGTAAAGCGGCGATTGGCTCTTCTTGGGCGGGTAGACGTCGTCGCTGTCGCACGTCATCCCGCCGAGCTGGACCTGCTGGAACGGTTTGTCCAGATGATTTAGGGGCAGCACGATGAAATGTTCGCCGAGCGCCCAGCTATCCGGGAAGGAGGACATGATGGAGCCGTCGATGAGATACCAGGGCAGGCTGGACTGGTTGTCCTTTTCCATAATCACCTTAAAGAGATGAGCGCTATGTTCGGCCGTGGTGTAGCGTCCAAACTCGCCCATCACGTCGGGTACCGGCACGTTGTAACGCGCGCAAACCTCCTGCAGCGTGGTCAGCAGCAGCCGGACGAACGCCCGGTAATCAAAATCGAAGTCCAGCGTCATCGCCACGGGCATGCCGCCGCCGAAGTCGAAGATGTGCAGCGACGGGTAGCGCTGCCGCAGCCGCGCGTAGACCTCCATCGGCGGCTTCAGCCAATCGACAAATGCCTGCCGGTCGGTGATCTGGCTGCCGACCATGGCGTGGTACAGGCGCAGGGTCAGGTTGGGCGCCGCGTCTACGTATTCCGCTGCCTTCCACAGGTCGTCCATACTGAGGCCAAAACGGGAGTTCGCCGCGTCCATCTCGGCGAGGTTCTGGTGCGCGCCGTAGCTCTTCTGGCGCAGCCCCACGTCAAACTGCAGACCCGACGCCACCAGCGGCGCAATCTCGGCGAGATCTTCGAGGACGGGAATGATGTGCTCGTGCTCGCGCCGAAGCTGGATCAGGCGGTCGTCGTACAGCGTGTTGGCGGGCTTGAAGCCATTGGCGATAACCATCCGGTCCGGCGGGAGCAGGCCGCGGCGGCGCATGTAGAGCGCGATGTCCACGTCGATGGGCGACGACATCTCGTGGTGGGCGCCCGCGCCGAGCGTCGTGCGCACCACTTCTTCGGCGGCGTTGGCCTTGGAGGCATAGGCGTAAAAAAAGCGCCCCTCGTAGCCGATCTCGGCGCTGACCTCGGCAAAGTAGCCGCACATACGCTCGATCTGGCGGCGGATAAGGGGCAGGTAGACCACCTCCATCGGGCTGGCAAAGGGCTTGCCCCCGAGCGGCGACTCGCCGCCCAGGAAGAGCGCTGCCAGGTCGAGATCCTCCATATAAAGATGCCCATTCTGGACGTGCAGGTAATCGTTGAACTGGTAACCGTCGGGAACGGGTGTCTGCTTCTCCCAGCCAATAACTGGCCCGGTTGGGGATTCTGCCATCAAGGGGTCTCCTTCTACGCGTCTGGTAGCTCTATTATAGTGGATAGTTGGAAATCGTGTTGCCCTCGCCCAAACCCAGCGCCGCCAGCAAGGCGCGCCCTTCACTTTCCGGCTCGCCCTCCAGACCGAAGGTCAGCGTGCGCACGCGTACGTCGCCGATCTGTACGTCTAGAGGCGTCCCCAGCCTTTGCGGGTAGACCAGAACGGCTTCGCGGCAGCGGCGTAGCTCCGCATAGGTGACGATCTGGTGAATGTCGGCTGCAGCCACCTCCGTCTTGTACTTGGTATCCAGCACCATCTGCGCCCGTCCGCTGCCATCATACAGCACCATGTCGAGGGTGAAGCTGAGCGCGCCGCCCGTCTCGCCCACGCCCACTTGCTCCTGGACGCGCAGCTCCAAGGGCGGCGGCAGGTGTTGTTGCAGCCAGCGCGCGACGAACTGCTCGAACAGCCGCGGCATATAGACGAGGAACGGCAGCATCAGCCGGTCGCCCGTGTCGTGGCCCGGGCCGATATGCGTCAGGAAGAAGTGGCAGAGCGCGTGTAGCGGCGCGTAATCGACGTTGAGCCGGTGATAGCGCCAGCCCGCCTCTACTGCCGGCCCCACGGGCGTGACGCCGTTCAGCCCATGAAAAGCGCGACGGACGGCTGTCTGTACCTCCTCCTGGCAGAGCCCGCTGCGGGCGATGTGCTGGAGTGTCAGGGCCAGAAGCTGGTTCTCGGCCACGTCGTCGGTAACTTCCTCGTAGCTGCACTCCACTTCGGGCTGCCAGGGCCGGCGCGCCGGCAGGCGCATCCGGCCACGCACGTAGGGCAGCGCGCCGTTGCGGGGCACGTAGGCCTGGTACAGACCGCGACGCCGCCGGGCCATCACGCCCGCCGCCAGGTAGGCGGCTAGCTGCTCGTAGAAGTCGCGCAGCGAGCTGCTCTGCACGAGGCCCGGCAGAAAGGTCAGCTCCTGCAGCCCGTAGACCGTCGCCAGCATGCGGAACAGGTTGCCCAGCGGCGTGCGGGGACGCAGGTGAAAATGCAGCGTCGGCGTTAGCGGAATGTGGCCGGCCCAGCCAAGCGAGATGAGTTCCCACGCCCCCTCCGTGCGCGGCGAAGGAAAGGCCACGTCCACCACACGCCGCTCGACGCCATACCGCTGCCAGAGCAGCCGGCCGTCGTCCGCTGCGAGCGCCCCGGCAGGTAGCCGGGTCGGCTCGTACTCGACGAGAAGGATGGGCTCGGGAAGGGCAGGCATACCCCTATTTTATCATAGGGATGCTCTACCCGCAGCCCTGGGAGCGACGGCTTGGGCGCGGTTTAGCGCTCGGTTGACGTGCGTCCCCCATGGTTGCGGAAGAAGGCCGCGAGGGCGCCCGCCTGACTGTCCTCGACGTCGGCCACCACAAGCACCCCTCTACCCAGCTCCACACTCTGGATCAGGTAGCTGGATAGCTCCTCGTCGTTGAGGCCGGTCAGGCGGTTGTCGAGGATGGCTCGCGGGCTCGCGCCGCCCAGGATGGAGCCACCGGCAGGGATGCCTATCGGCGGCACTTCGCCCACGTCGTCGGCCAAATCTCCTTCGTAGACGTCGGTCACGACGCTGGCAAATTCGGTGCCGGCCATCGCGTCAATGGCCTGACTGGCTTCGGCCTGAGACGGAAATAGCGAAGCGACTGTTGCCATGATCTTGCTCCTTGGCGCGCATGCACCCTGAGCGGCAGCAGCGCTGCCGCGACCTCATCCCTCTCATTATAGGGAGTTACGGCCGGCGCGCAGTCACATCTTAGATACAGTTCAGCCCGCCATCTCTGGCCTGGGGCGGCCCTCTGCTGCATAATGCGTCGTCATGAAACGCGAAGCCTTTGTGGACGTCGTCAGCCAGCCGATGTTTGACGTGCCCTATGCTGCCCTCCTGCTCGCCCGCGACGTCGCCTACCCTGACCTCCGCCCAGAGCCGTACCTGGCGCAGCTGGACGAGTTATCGAGGGCAGCCGGGGCGGCAATGCCGCCGTCTAGCGGCGCTGCAGAGCGCGCCGTAGCGCTGGCGACTTTTTTGGCGGCCGATGCCGGCTTTCAGGGCAACATCGTGGCCTACGCCGACCCGCGCAACAGCTTCCTGAATGACGTTCTGGAGCAGCGACAGGGTATTCCTATCACCCTGTCGATCGTCTACGTGGCCGTCGCGCGCCGGCTCGGGCTGGATGCCTCCGGCGTTGGCCTGCCCGGTCATTTCATCGCCGGCGTCCAGGCCGGCGCCGAGCGCGTCCTTCTCGATCCCTTTCACGGTGGCGTGCGCCTGTCGCCGGCCGATTGCCAGCGGCTGGTGCAGGAGACGGTTGGCTATGATGGGCCGCTCGACCCGGTGTGGCTGGAACCCGCGCCGCCGCAGGCTATTCTGTTGCGCATGTTGAACAACCTGCGCATGGTCTATCTCCAGGTCGGTGACTGGCAGCAGGCGCTCGTCGTCCTGAAGAAGCTGCGCGAGATGCAGCCGGAGGAGCCGGCCCACCTGCGCGATATCGGCCTGATCCATTACCACCACGGCACTCTCTATGCCGCCGCGCATTATCTGGAAGCCTACCTGGAACACGATCCCGACTCGCCAGCGGCGATGGCCATCCGGCAGAACCTGACCGCCGACTTCTCCCGCTGGGCCCGGCAAAACTGAAAAGGAGCACGACGATGGAATTCGGCGCCGTCTTTCCCCAGATTGAGTTTCCCGCCGACCCTACAGCCATCCGTGACTGGACCCAGGCGGCCGAAGCGCTCGGCTACCGTCACATCATCGCATACGACCACGTTCTCGGCGCCGACCCCAACCGGCCGGGTGGCTGGAGGGGCCCTTACACCTACGAGCATCCGTTCTTCTCGCCCTTCCTGCTGTTCAGCTACATGGCGGCCGTTGCCCCTCGCCTCGGTTTCGCTCCCGGCGTCATCATCCTGCCCCAGCGCCAGACGGCTCTCGTCGCCAAGCAGGCTGCCACGCTCGACGTGCTCTGCGGTGGGCGGCTGCGGCTCGGCGTGGGCGTCGGCTGGAACGCGGTCGAGTATGAGGCGCTGAACGAGAACTTCCACAACCGCGGACGGCGGCAGGAAGAGCAGATAGAGGTGATGCGCCGGCTGTGGACCGAGCCGCTCGTGACCTTCGAGGGGCGCTGGCACCGGATTACGGCGGCGGGCCTCAACCCGATGCCGGTGCAGCGCCCCATACCAATCTGGTTCGGCGGGCAGGCCGAGCCCACGCTGCGACGCATGGCCCGCCTGGGCGACGGCTGGATGACGAACTACCGTGCGGTAGAGCAGGCCCGCGATGCGCTGGACAAGCTCTGGCGCTATCTTGAAGAGGCAGGGCGCAGCCGGGATGCCTTTGGCCTGGAGGCGCGCCTGCTCTTTAGCGACGCGGCCCGCTGGGAGCAGACCCTGCGCGATTGGGCAGCCGCCGGGGCCACGCACCTTTCCCTGAACACGATGTATGCGGGTCTGGATGGGCCACAGGGCCACATCGAGGCGCTCCGCAGCTTTGCGGAGGCGGTGGGGCTGAGTAACCAATAGAGGAGGCCGAGCTGATGGAGCTGACTATCTCGCTGGGCCAGATGGACGTCGCCCTGGGCCAGCCAGAGCGCAACCTGGAGACGGTCCGGGCGCTGGCAGCAGAGGCTGCGGCGCGCGGGTCAGACGTGCTGCTCCTGCCGGAGCTGTGGAGCAGCGGGTACGACCTTGAACGCGCGGCCGAGTATGCTGCGCCGGTCGGCGAGGGTATCTTTGCTGCCGTTGCCGGGCTGGCCCGCGAATACCACCTGTATATCGCCGGCTCGTCGCTCGCACAGATGGCCGGGGGTGGCGTGGGCAATACGGCCACGCTGGTAGATCCGCAGGGCCGCACCCTGGCGTCCTACAACAAGGTCCACCTCTTCCGGCTGATGGACGAGGAGAAATACCTGGCGGCGGGCAACGAGCTGGCCCTGGCAGAGACGCCGTGGGGCAGGAGCGGGCTGGCGATCTGTTACGACCTGCGCTTTCCCGAGCAGTTCCGCGCCTATGCCCTTGCGGGAGCGGCGCTTGTCCTGCTGCCGGCCGAATGGCCGCATCCCCGGCTGGACCACTGGCGCATTCTGCTGCGCGCCCGCGCCATCGAAAACCAGCTCTTCGTCGCCGCCTGCAACCGCGTGGGCCGGAGCGGCGAGACGTGCTTCTTCGGCCACTCGGCCATCGTCGATCCCTGGGGGGAAGTCGTCGTTGAGGGCGGCGAAGAGGCGGCGCTGCTGACGGCGACGATTGACACGGCGCGCGTGGACGAAGTCCGCTCGCGCATCCCCATCTTCGCCGACCGCCGGCCGGACGTGTACGGCCAGAAGCTCTAGCTCAGTTCCAGGCCAGGCTGCTGCGCGTCTTCCAGTATTGCTCTGGCGGCTCCACGAGCCCGGCCAGCCGCTGCTCCAGCGCCTCGTCCCACTGCACGTCAAGCGCCCGCACATTGGCGCGCAGGTGCTCGACCGCCGCCGCGCCGCTGAGCACCACGTCCGCCCAGGACTGGGCCAGCACCCCGGCAAGCGCGAGTGCGTCTACCGTCGTGTGATAGTCGCGCGCCGCCTGCTGGAGCAGCGCCAGCTTGTCGGCGAACTCCGGCGCGTCGTTGCGCGGCGTCAGGCGCCCATTGGCCAGCGCCTCCTTGACGATGACGCCCAGCCCGGCGTCGTGCGCAGCGGCCAGCGCCGCCCCGGCCGACCGCTCCAGCAGGTTCCACGTCGCCTGCACGGCGTCGAAGAGTAGCACGCCGTCATAGCGTATCTCCAGGGCGCGCTGTAAGGTCTCTTTCTGGTCGGCGCCGCTGAGCGAGAGGCCGATACGCAGCCCGTCGGCGCGCAGCCGGGCCAGCTCGTCGAGGACGGGCCTGTTGTCCAGCACGCCGCTGTCCAGCGTCGCCGAGTGGATCTGGTAGAGGCGCAGATAATCGCCGAGCAGCTCGCGGCTCTCGCCAATCTGCCGCTGCAGCACGGGCAATGTATGCTCCTTGACCTCGTGGACCTCGGCATCGACCTCCCAGCCGGCCGTGTAGGTGTAGCCCCACTTCGAGCCGACCGTGACATCGTCCGGCGGGATGGCGCGGCTCTTCAGCCAGGAGGCGAGGAACTGCTCCGCCCGCCCATACGAGCGCGCGGCGTCGAAATAGCGCACGCCTGCTTCCCAGGCGGCGTCCAGCACCTCGTGAGCGTGGGCTTCCATTTCCGCCACGCTGTACCCTTCGTTCAGGTCGTCCGCATGGCCCAGGTTGATGTAGCCGGGGCGGCCCAGCGCCGCCAGCCCCAGGCCAATCGGCGTCACCCGCAGCCCGCTCTTTCCTAAGGATCGTCGTTGCATCGTCGTCTGCTCCGTCGTGCTTCAGCCGCGGTCTCGCCGCAGCCTGTGTGATTGCCTCTATCTTAGCGTAGAGATCCCGGCCAGTAAAAGGGCTCACGCGACGATCAGGGTGGAGGGACGGTTGCCGTCACTCCCTTCCCTTCATAAAATGGGACATCGTGCGTGCTACCCACTTTCCCCACCACCGTGTCATCCGCAGCCGGCTGAAACCCCCCCGCCTGCCGCGCCATACCCTGCTGCGGCCCCGGCTGACCCGGCGCTTGCTGCAGGTCCGCGATTACCGCCTGCTGCTCCTGCAGGCCGGCACCGGCTTTGGCAAGAGCACCGCCCTCACCGCCCTGGCTGCGGGCGAACAACCGCTTGTCTGGTACCATCTGGAGGCCGAGGACGCCGATCCCTTCGTGCTCCTGGTTCACCTTTTTGCCGGCTTTTCGGCGCTCTTACCCGGCATCTCCGACCATCCCCTGGCCCTTCTCGAAGAGTGGGAGCGGGCCGGCACCGGCGTCGAGGTGTGGACCGCGGTCGTCGATGCGCTGCTGGGCGAGATCGCCGCCCAGGCGGAGCGAGAGGCGACGGCCGAGCCGCTGCTCCTCGTTCTGGACGATGCCCACCTGCTGAACCGCAGCGGCGAGGCGCTCCGCGTGCTGGATCGCCTCATTGCCCGCGCGCCGGCCAATCTGCGCCTGATCCTTTCCACGCGCTACCCGCTGCAGCTGCCGTCGCTGGTGCGCTGGCGCGTGCGCGGCGAGATCCTGGAGATAGGCCAGGACGAGCTGGCCTTCACCCGCGACGAGACGCTGGCCCTCTTTCGCGAGCATTACGGCGTGGCGCTGGGCCCCGAGGAGGCCGCTCTGCTCATGGAGCAGGTGGAGGGATGGCCGATTGCGCTGCCGCTCGTCTGGCAGCGGCTGCAACATGCCGGTGAGGGCTCCGTGCAGGAAGCGCTCGGCCAGCTCGCCGGCAACACGGGCGATCTCTTCACCTACCTGGCTCAGGAGGTGCTCGAACAGCTCCCGGCCGATGTCCGTGGTTTTCTGCAGGCGACGGCCGTTCTGCGCCAGATGACGCCGGCCGTCTGTGACTGTCTGCGGGCGGCCGGCGACAGCGCCCAGATGATGGCTTACCTCGTGCAGCAAAGCCTCTTTGTCGTGGAGCGTGGCGAGGGCCAGCTGCGCTACCATCACCTCTTCCGCGACCTGCTCTACTGGCAGCTCCCCGCAGACGAGCGCCAGCAGCGCCACCGGCATGCGGCGGCCTGCTATCAGGTCCAGGGCGATGACGAAGAGGCGATCTACCACTTCATTGCCGGGGAAGCCTACCGGGAAGCCGCCGATCTGCTTGTCGCCTGTGGCCGGACCCTTATCCAGGCAGGCCGGCCGGACCGTCTGGAGAGCTGGCTGGGCTCGTTACCCCCCGACATCCTCCACGAACGCCCTGTTCTGCTCTCCTTCCTGGGCGATGGGGCGCGTTTCCGCAGCCGGTTTGACGAGGCGCTTGGCTGGTACCGCCAGGCCGAGGCGCGCAGCCGCGCCCTGGGCGACATGGCCGCCGTGGGCCAGGCCTTGCGCGGACAGGCGCGCGTCTACCTGGACACGGTCAACCCGAGCCGCGCCGAGGATCTGCTGCAGGAAGCGCTGCGCCTCTCCGACGGTGAGGAAGACCGCGAGAGCCGCGCCCGGCTGCTGGAGCTGCTGGCCGAGAACCTGCTCAACCAGGGCCGGCTCAAGCAGGCCGAGCGTTACCAGGCCGAAGCGCGGGCGTTGCGCGAGCAGAGGGCCGGCAAGGCAGAGCTGTCCCTGCGCGTGCTCCTGCGCACCGGGCGGCTGGATCAGGCGCGGCGGCTCCTTGAGGAGCGCGTCGCCGTCGAGCAGGAGCAGCCTGTTCTCCACCCGCGCGCCCACCGGGAGACGATGTTGCTGCTGGCCCTCATTCTGGCCTTCCAGGGCGAGCGGGACGAGGCTCGCCGCTGGGCTATTGCCGGCACGGAACGGGGCCGCCAGCTTAACGCGCCCTTCGTCACGGCCGTCGGCCTGATGCGCCAGGGCCATGCGGCGCTGCTGGACAAGAACGGCGAGGGCTACGCAGAGGCGGCGCGCCTCTTCCGGGAAGCCATCGCCATCAGCGAGCAGATCCAGGTGCCGCGCCTGCGCGTGGAGGCCGGCTGGGGGCTGACGGAGGCCTACGGGTTCGCCGGAGACGTAGCCCAGGCGGAGAGCGTTGCCGGCGAGGCCATGGCGATTGCCCGGGCAGCCGGCGATGAATGGGTCGAAGCCTGTATCCGGGTCACGCTGGGCGCGGCCTACGTGCTGGCGCAGCGTCACGAGCTGGCTGCCCAGACGCTGGCGGAGGCGGCTACCGCTTTTCGCGCCTGTGCCGACAGTTACGGCGAGGCGGCAGTTCGCCTCTGGCAGGCGCTCCTCTGGTGGCAGACCGGCGACCTGCCCCGGCTGGAGCGCGATCTGGGCGCGCTGCTGGCCCTCGTCGAGGAGAACAATTACGGCTATCTCCTGACCCGCAAGACGCTGTTCGGCCCGCCCGATCCTCGCGTGCTCGTGCCGCTCCTGCTTTATGCCCGGGACAGCGGCGCGCTGGCGCCCACGCCGGCCGGGCGCTGTGCCGTACGCATCCTGCGCGACCTGGGCCTTGCCCACCTGCAGAACCATCCCGGCTACTGCCTGCGCATCCAGACGTTGGGTCCGTTTCGCATCTGGCAGGGCATGGCCGAGCTGCCGGCTTCGGCGTGGGAGCGCAAAAAGGCCCGCGAGCTGCTGCAGCTCTTGCTGACGCATCGCGCGACGCTGCTGGAACGGGAGCAGATCGTGGAGCTGCTCTGGCCCGAGCTGGAAGCGGAGGCGGCGCTGCGCGATTTTAAGATTGCCTACAGCACGCTCTGCCGGGTGCTGGAGCCGGAGCGGGGGCGCAACCAGCCGTCGGCGTACATCGTGCGCGACGGCAGCCGCTACGGGCTCCGGCCCGAGGCCGACCTCTGGCTGGATGCGGTGGCCTTCGACGAGGCTATCGCCGCCGGCGACCGGCTGTGGGACAGGGAGCAGCCGGCCGCATTACCCATCTATCGCGAGGCGCTGGCGCTGTACCACGGCGACTACCTGCAGGAATATCCCTACGCCGAGTGGTGCAGTGAAGAGCGCGAGCGGCTGCTGACGCTCTACCTGCGCACGGCCGAGCGCGTAGCCGAGATGCTGCTTGCGGCCGGTGATTGGGAGGAAGCCATCGCCGTCAGCCAGACGCTGCTGGCGCGCGACGACTGCTGGGAGCAGGCCTACCGCGTGATGATGGCGGCCTACGCCGCGTTGGGGAACCGGGCGCAGGCTGTGCGCGCCTACCGGCGCTGCGAAGCGCGGCTGCGCGCCGAGCTGGGGGTGGCGCCGATGGCTGAGACGGTAGCGCTTCTGGAGCAAATCCGGGCCGGCTAGAGCCCGCCGCCCGGCTGTAACTTTCCTGTTACCCCTCGCTTTAAGCTGAAAGAGGTGGCGAATGCCGCCCGCTTATCTATGACTGAAACCCGGATTGTCTCCTTCATCGTTCGTTTTGTGCAGCCGGAGAGCGGCGATCGTACGGCGCTGTGGCATGGTGTCGTGCGCCACGTGCAGAGCCGGGAAGAAGTGCGCTTCACGCGAGTGGAAGAAGCGCTGCAGTTTATGAGCCGTTACGTGCCGATGGAAGACGAAAACGCTGCCCCGCCGGCTGTCCCATCCAGTTCGGTTGCGGACGAGGAGAGCTAGGTGCACGCCGCCGATCTGCTGACCAACCGCGCCCGGCTGACGCCCGACCGCGAGGCGCTGCTGGAATGGGAGAGCGGGCGTCGCTACAGCTATGCGGAGCTGAACGAGCGCGCCTGCCGGGCCGCAAATTTCCTGCATCACGAGCTTGGCGTCGAGGCCGGCGACCGTGTCTCCATCCTGGCGCACAACGGCGTCGCCTACGTAGACCTGCTCTACGGGCTGGCGAAAATCGGCGCCATCCTCGCCCCGCTGAACTGGCGGCTCGTCCCGGCCGAGCTGGCCTACATTGTCCGGGATTGCCAGCCGCGCGTCGTGCTCGTTGGGCCGGAATTCGCCGGGACGTGGGCCGAGGTCGCCGCCCAGGTCGAGGTTGAGCACGTGCTGACCGTCGAGAGCGCCGGCATCGCCGGCGCCCCCGCCTATGAAGCCGGCGTTGCGGCGGCCTCGCCCGCCGAACCGGCGCGCCCGCGAGCGCTCGACGAGGAGACGCCGCTCTGCATCCTCTATACGAGCGGCACGACCAGCCGGCCGAAAGGGGCAGTCATTCCCCACCGGCAGGTCGTGTGGAACTGCATCAACACTGTCATCAGCTGGGGACTGACGGAGAACGACGTTTCGCCCCTCTTTACCCCCATGTTCCATGCCGGCGGCCTCTTCATCTTCCTGACGCCGCTCTTCTACGTGGGCGGGCGCATCGTTCTGACGCGCAGTTTTGACGCGGATGATTCCCTGCGCGTCATCGGCAAGGAACGCTGTACGGCCGTTCTCGGCGTGCCTACCCTCTTCCAGATGTGGCGCCAGGTCGACGCCTACACCGCTGCGGATTTCAGCCACATCCGTTTTTTCATCAGCGGCGGTGCGCCGTGCCCGCCGCAGCTGATGGAATCGTGGCGAACGGAAAAGGGCGTCGTCTTTCGCCAGGGATATGGCCTGACCGAGGTCGGGACCAACTGCTTCAGCATGACTGACGAGGAATCGGCGCCGAAGACGGGCACGGTGGGCAAGCCAATCTTTCACAGCGAGATGCGGCTGGTGGACGAAGCCGGCCGTGACGTGCCGGACGGCGAGGTCGGCGAGCTGCTCATTCGCGGCCCGCACGTCTTCTCCGGTTACTGGCGCAACCCCGAGGCCACCGCCGAGGCGCTGATCGATGGCTGGTTCCACACGGGCGATATGGCCCGGCGGGACGAAGACGGCTTCTATACCATCGTCGGCCGTTCCAAGGACATGATCATCAGCGGGGGCGAGAACATCTACGCCGCCGAGGTGGAGGCAGTGTTCCGCGAGCACCCCGCGGTCGCCGAGGCGGCCCTCATTGGCCGGCCGGACGAGAAGTGGGGCGAGGTTGGTCTGCTGATTGTCGTCCCGCGCGATAGCGAGCCGCCGTCCGTCGAGGAGCTGATTCAGTTTTGCCGGGGACGGCTGGCCCGCTACAAGGTGCCGAAGGAAATTGTCTTCGCCCGCGAGCTGCCCTACTCGCCTTACGGTAAGGTGGAAAAAGTAAAGCTGCGGCAGCAGTACGCCGGCGGGCAGTAAAGCGCCTGGAGGAAATGAGATGCCATTCGTAGAGGCCAATGGGATCAGGCTCTATTACGAGACCGAGGGGAAAGGCGAGCCGCTGTTGTTAATTACCGGGATCGGCTACCCGCTCTGGTATTGGCATCGCCTCGCGCCTCTGCTGGCCGAGCATTTCCGGGTCATCACCTTCGACAACCGGGGCGTTGGCCAGAGCGACGCCCCGCCCGGTCCCTATTCGGCGCAGATGATGGCTGCCGATACGGCCGGTCTGCTCGACGCGCTGGGTCTGAAAAGGGCGCACATTCTGGGCCATTCGATGGGCGGCTTTATCGCCCAGGCGCTGGTTCTGGACTATCCGCAGCGCGTCGATCGCTTGATTCTTGCCTCGACCAACTTTGGCGGCCCGCGGCAAATCCCGCCGTCGCCGGAGGCGATGGCCGTGCTCACCAACGTCACCGGCGATCCCACCGAGCGTTTCATGCGCGGGTTGAAGGTCAGCACTGCTCCTGGCTTTGCCGAACAGAACCAGGATTTCGTCCGGGAATGGCTCGAATACCGGCTGCAGAATCCGATCGACCCGGTCGCCTACCAGGCGCAACTTGGCGTTGGCCTCGGCCTGCTGTCGGCAGAATCGGCCTTCGACGGGCGGCTGGCACAAATCACTGCGCCCACGCTCCTGCTCTGGGGCGAACATGATGCGACAGTGCCTCCGGCCAACGCGGACCTCATCGCCGCGCAGATCCCCAACAGCACCGTGACCATACTGCTCGGCGCCGGACACCACCTCCCCATCGAGGTCCCGCAGTCGGCGGCGCAGGCGATTATCGGTTTTTTGTCCGGGTCTCATCAGGCGTGATGAGGTGTCAGGAACTGGCGAGGTGCCTATGAGATGATCCCTTACCAGCCGGCCAGAGAGTTCGTGAACCTGTCAGATAACGAGGAGGATGCAAGAAAATGAAACGTCACGCGTTATGGATTATCGTCGCGCTGTTCCTCGCCATAGCCCTGGTGGCCTGTGGCGGCCAGCCCGAGGCCGGCGAGAACGAGCCAGAGGCCGAGCCCACTCCGACGACCGAGGTGGTCGAGGAAGAGCCGGAAGTAGTCGAAGAGCCGACCGAGGAGCCGGCTGCTGAAGAGCCCACCGAAGAACCCGCCGCCGAAGAACCCACCGAAGAGCCGACGGAAGAGCCCGCTGCGGAAGAACCTACCGAGGAACCGGCCGGCGAAGCTGAAGAAGAGATGGCGGCAGCCGACGTGAGCTGCGAAGAGTCGGTAAAGGTCGGCCTGATCACCGACCAGACGGGCGCCCTGGCTATCTATGGCGCCCATATCCTGCAGGCCTTCCCGCTGGGAATGGAGTATGCGACGGGTAGTGCGCCGGCCCAAGGGGATGGCTACACCTCTTATATGCTCGGCGACTGCGAGATCCAGGTCTTCATCCGCGACGACGCGGGCGTGCCGGAGAACACCGCCACGGTGGCCCGCGAGCTGGTCGAGGTAGAAGCTGTCGACTTCCTGGTCGGCACGGTCAGCAGTGCAGGCACGGCGACGCTCCAGGAAATTGCGCGCGACAACCAGGTGCCGCTCATCGTCGCCCCGGCTGCCGCGAACGAGATCACCGGTGCCAACTTCAACGAATACACCTTCCGCACCAGCCGCAATAACTACCAGGATGCCGTCAACATCTGCGAGTACTTCACGCAGCAGTACGACACGTTCGTGCAGATCGCCCCGGATTACTCCTTCGGCTATGGCGGCGCCCAGGCGTTCCGCGACGCCTGCACCGAGCTTGGCGGCGAGTTCGTCGCCGACGACATCTTCGCCCCGGCCGATACGAGCGAGTTCACGCCCTACATGGAGCAAATCCTGAACTCGGGCGCCGATGCCTGGCTGGTCACCTGGGCAGGTGGCGGCTTTGTGCCGATGATGCAGGCCGCCCAGGAGCTGGGCGTCATGGACGAGGTGGCTCTCGCCTCCGCCTTTGTAGACAACGTGGTCATGCCGGCCTTCTTCGCTAACGCCATTGGCACGACCAGCGGCATCCTTTACCATTACACCAGCCCGGACAACGAGATTAACGACTGGCTGGTCGAGCAGTCGATGGAACGGTTCGGCACGCCGCCCGACCTCTTCGCTGCTGACGGCATGAATGCTGCCATCATGCTGGTCGAAGCCCTCAAGGCGACCGGTGGCGACACCGATCCGCAGGCGCTCATTGACGCCATGGAAGGGATGACCTTCCAGGGTCCGAAGGGCGAAATCTACATCCGGCCAGAGGACCACGTAGCGATTCAGGATATGTACATCGTCACCCTGACGAACGTGGACGACCCTGAGTTCCGCTACTACGAACAGGTCGAGACGAACCGCCCTGGCGTACCCTGCCTGCTGCCCGAAGAGCTGGCCGATCGCTGCGGCGATCTGCCGGTTGGCAGCCTCAGCGGCGAGTAATCGTTCAGGCAATGAGACGGTGAAGGGGCAGCCGGCCGGTCTGGCGGCCCCTTTACCCCCCTTATCGGAGTGAGTATGGCCGACGAGATCCTTTTGCGCACCGAGAACCTGCGCCGCGAGTTTGGCGCTCTCGTCGCCGTGGACGACGTCAGCATCACGGTGAAGGCGCGCACGCTGCACTCGATTATCGGGCCAAACGGGGCCGGAAAGACGACCTTCTTCAACCTGCTCAGCGGCAACCTGGCGCCGACGAGCGGAAAGGTCTTCTTCAAGGACCAGGATATCACCAATCTGCCGCTCCACCGCACCACCCATCTGGGAATGGGCCGCTCTTTCCAGATCACCAACATCTTCCCCAACCTGACCGTTCTGGAGAACGTCCGGCTGGCGGCGCAGGCCATGGGCAGGAGCAACTTCCGCTTCTGGCGTCCCTATACGGCGTTTGGCGATTACCTGGAGCGCGCCCACGAGGTCATGGCTCAGGTAGGCCTCGAACCGGTCGCCCTGCTTCCGGCGCGCACGTTGCCCCACGGCGACCAGCGCAAGCTGGAGCTGGCGATGATCCTCGCCCCTGATCCCGAGCTGTTGCTGCTGGACGAGCCCACCGCGGGTATGGCGTCCGAACAGGTTCCTGAACTGATGGCGCTGATCCAGCGCATCCAGGAAGAGGGGCAGAAGACCGTGATGCTCGTCGAGCACAACATGAACGTCGTCATGGGCTATTCCGACGTGATCACCGTCATGCACCAGGGCGCCGTGCTGGCGGAGGGCACGCCCGGCGACATCGCCCGCAACGAGGCCGTGCAGATTGCCTATCTCGGCGGCCTGTACGAGCTGGCCCTATGAGCGAGCCATCGATGAGCCCGTTACTCGAAGTCCGCGACATCCATACCTTCATCGGCCAGTTTCACATCCTGGAGGGGGTGAGCGTGGCGGTGCCGCCGGGCACGATTACCGTGCTGCTGGGCCGCAACGGGGCGGGCAAGACGACGACGCTCAAATCTATTCTCGGCCTGACGCCGCCGCGCAGCGGGCAGATCTGTTTCGCAGGCCAGGAGATACACGGACTGCGCCCCTATGACATTGCCGCCCTGGGCATCGGTTTTGTGCCCGAACACCGGGCCATATTCCGCGACCTGTCCGTGGGCGAGAACCTGCGCATTGCCGAGCGGCGGCGCGGCGACTTCGCCCGGCGCGAAGAGCTGATCTTCTCGCTCTTCCCCGACCTCAAGCGCCTGATCCACCTGCCCGGCACCCATCTCTCCGGCGGGCAGCAGCAGATGCTGGCGGTCGCGCGGGCGCTCGTGCCGGAAAACCGGCTGCTGCTCATCGACGAGCCCAGCGAAGGGCTGGCGCCGGTGATTATCGAGCAGATGATTGCCGCCATCCGCGAGCTGTCGGCCGAAACGACGGTGTTGCTGGTCGAACAGAATTTCCTCGTCGCCAGCCAGCTTGCCGAGCGCTACGTCATCGTCGAAGAAGGGCGCTCCGTGCAGAGCGGGCTGATGGCCGACCTCGTCCAGGATAAGGCGACGATCCAGCGCTATCTGGGCGCTGCCTGAGAAGGATTCGCTTATGAGTGACGTCCGCACCTTTCTCACCAGGAACCGCACGCGCCTGATCGTTCTGGCGTTGATCGCGCTGCTTTTCCTCTCCTCGACGCAGGACATGGAAGGCGGCGAGTGGCTCATCACCGTGTTGCGCGGCCTGTCCGTCGGCGCGGTCACTTTCCTCGTCGCCGCCGGCCTCTCGCTCATCCTGGGCCTGATGGACGTGCTCAACCTGGCGCACGGCGAGATGTACATGATTGGCGCCTACGTCGGCTGGACCGTCTACGTCCGCCCCGACACCTTTGTGGACATGCTGACGCCGGTGCTCATCGTGGCTGCCGGGCTCGTCCTCTGGCCCTTCTGGCGCGCGCTCTGGGCACGGCTGGCGCCGGCCTCGTCACGCAGGCGGCTCCTGGCCTGGGCGGCGCTGCTAGCCGGCGCCCTGCTGCTGTTCCTGACCCTGCGGGCCTTTCCGCTGGCCAAATGGGATCCTGAAGTTTACGCACAGAGTCCGATTACCTTCTCGCTTCTGCTCTCCCAGGGGACGCTGCAGCCGCCGGCAGCCGCCGAGTTTGGCGCGCTTGGCCCGGCGCTGGCGTTCGGCGGCGCGCTGTTGGGCAGCGTCCTGCTCGCCGCCGGCATGGCCGGGCTGTCGGGGCGGGCAGACGCCGCACGGGACCGCCGGCGCTGGCCTTTTGTGGCGGCGGTGTTGCTGTTGGTTGCGGCTCTCGCCATCTTCATGGTGAATACGCCGCTGACGGAATGGCTCTTCTCCCTGAGCACGAGCTGGCGCTTTTTCCTGGCTCTCGCCGTAGCAACCGGCGCGGGCGTCATTCTCGGCGCGCTGATTGAAGTGACGATGATCCGGCCGCTCTATGCCCGGCCAATCTACCAGCTAATGATCACCCTGGGCGTCAGCTTTATCGGCATCGAGGTGGTGCGGGCCGTCTGGGGCAGGCCAGAGTTCACCATGCCCAAGCCAGCTCTCTTCAACGGCAGCGGGGACGGCTGCCCGGCAGAGAGCCTGAGCGCCATGCTCGAAGGGCAATGCTCCACCGTCCTGCTCTTTGGCGGGCGCATCCGCACCTACAACGAGATCTTCATCATCCTGGTCGGGCTGACCGTCCTCGTCGCCGTCTGGTTGCTTCTCCAGCGCACACGCATCGGCATGATCATCCGCGCCGGCGTGCAGGACAGCGAGATGGTCGAGGCGCTGGGAATCAACGTGCGGCGGGTCTTCACTCTGGTCTTCGCCCTCGGGGTCGGTCTGGCGGCGCTCGGCGGGACGCTCGCCGCCCCGTCGTTTGGCCTCTCCACGGCGATGGGCACCAGCGTGCTGCTGCTGGCCCTCATCGCCCTGGCGATTGGCGGGCTGACGAGCTTTCCGGGTGCCGCAGCCGGCGCGGTGCTCGTCGGCCTGCTGCAGCAGTTCATGATCAAATACGGGCAGATTGGGATTAATCTGCCTTTCCTGGCCGAACCATTCAAGCCCTCGCCGCCGCTGGTTCCGGCGTCAACCGTGCTGCTGATGGTCGTCATCCTGCTGGTCCTGCCCAGGGGCCTTTTCGGACGGAGCGAATAAGATGGCGCGTACCTTCGAGAGTCCGGCCCGGCCGGGCACGACAACCTGGCTGCGCGAAGTCGGCCCGCCGCTGGCAGTGCTGCTCTTTATGCTCATCCTGCCCTTTCTCATTGCGCTGCTCGACGGCCAATCGCCGGCTGCCGTGCTGTCGAACCAGACAGGCACGGCCCGCTTCATGCAGGGGTTGCTGCTGGAGATTTTCATACTCGCCATCTACGCCCTCAGCTACGATCTGATCCTGGGCGTCACCGGCCTGCTCTCGTTCGGCCACGCTATGTTCTTCGCCACGGGCGCCTACGCGACGGGCATTATGCTCAAGTCGTTCGGCTGGGATTTCCTGCCCACGGTCGGCCTGGTCGTCGTGGTGGGCGTCCTCCAGGCGCTGCTGTTCGCCGTCGTGCTGCCCCGCGTGCAGGGCATCACCTTTGCGCTGGTGACGCTGGGCATCGCCTCGGTCTTCCATATCGTCGTGCAGTCCAACGAGATGGTGGCCTACACGGGCGCCGACGTCGGCCTGCAGGGCGTGCCCGTCCCCGATTTTCTGAACACCTCGACAGACCGCTTCCGTTTCTACGTCCTGGTTCTGCTGCTCACCTTCCTGGTCTATGTCGTCTACCGCCGTTTCGTCAACTCGCCGACGGGACGGGTCTGTGTGGCTATCCGGGAAAACGAAGGGCGGGCGCTCATGCTCGGCTACAACACCTTCTACTTCAAGCTGGCGGCGCTGATCCTCTCCTCGATTACGGCCGCGCTGGCCGGCATGTTGCACACCCTGCACCAGCCCATTGTCAGCCCCAACGTCGCCGGGCTGGGCTGGACGGTGGCGGCGCTGCTGATGATCCTGATCGGCGGCGTGGGCACGCTGAGCGGGGCGATTGTCGGCGCGGCGGTCTATCGCCTGCTGGCCTACTACCTCGACCGCTGGTTCGGCGTCTATTCAAGCTTCCTGCTGGGGCTCGTCTACGTCGCGCTGGTGCTCTTTGTCCCCTACGGCATCGTCGGGACCTGGCGGGCCCGCTCGCGGCGGGTCGGGGAAGGGCGGCGACGCTTGCAGGCGCTGTTCACCCAGGAAAAGCGCGACGAGATCACGGAGCCGCTGGACGTTCGGGAGTGAGCGCGTGAGCGCAGCCCTCAACCAGTCAGGACGGCGACCGCGCCGTTGGCCCTGATGCGCAGCAGCTGGCCTGTCTGCAGCCGGAAGTAGGCCGGCGGCGCCAGCATCAGCACAGGCGGGGTATGGCCGTACAGCTCGCGCGCGACGGTGGCTCCCAGCGCCAGAATAGGGTCTGGCTCGGCGGTGATGATCGCCGCCGGCGCCGTGCCCAGGCGAACCGCTTCCAGCAGGATACTGCTTGCGCTGCTGGAGCCGCGCCCGGCCGGCAGCACGAGCACGCGGCCGGTGACGATAGCACCTGACGCCGGATGGCGCCGGTCGATGATCTCGCCGCTCTCCGGGTCCAGCCCGCCCCAGAGGCTGAGCGGCTCGGCCAGAACCAGTGCTTCGCCTTCAGCCGCGCCCGCAACGAGCACGCGGGCCGTCGCCGAGAACGTTCCGGCCTCACCTGACACCGGCTATTCCTCCGCCCACAGCTCGGGGTCGCGCCAAACGCGCCCCGCCGCCGCCGAGCGCACGCACTCTTCCAGGCTGCCGAAGATGACCTGCAGGCCCGTATTGCCCGGCGTGTAATGGGCAAACTTGCCGGAGTTGGTCATCAGGACGCCGTGCCGCGCGCGCACCATCGGGGCGACGACCACGCAGGTATCGACGATGAGGCGCACGCCGGCTTCCTGCAACGGTTGCCGCCAGCCGCGCTCTTCCAGCATAGCCAGTACGACCCGGTTGGTGCAGACGATGAACTCGACGCCCGGGTGGGGCGGGTGCCGGGCCAGCAGCGGCAGCAGGGAGGCAAACTCGGCCAGCGAAAAGTGCGGGCTGCCCAGCGCGACCACCTGGATCGCTCCATCCGGCGCCGTGGAAAGTCGCCCCAGCGTCTCGCGCAGCAGCGCCACGCTTACTTCGATCACCTGTTCGGGCTGCCCGCCCTGGAACGCCTCGCCGAAAGTCACAGCCTCCGGCGTGACGCCGATGGCGTGGAAAAGCGCGACGGCTCCCGACGAAGCCGCCGCCGCGCCCAGCGCCTTAAGCTGGTCCTCCGTCGTCTCCGGCAGAAGGCCGGCAATGACCGGAATCTTGCTGCCGCTGCGCGCGCCGAGCAGATAGCCGAGCACGGGAAAGAGCACGTCCTCGCGAAGCAACCTTTCGGGGATGCCGCGCAGGTCGAAGAGGAGCTGCCCGCGCCGGTTTTCGGCGAGGTGCAGCCCCACGGCGGGTGCCCGGCCGGTCAGCGCCGCGCAGATGTCGATGAAGTCGCCGTAGCGGTTTGTGCGCGCGCCGAGCACCGAATTGGCGAAGACGATGGCGTTGCTCTCGGCCCAGGCGATCTGCGCGCCAAAAGCGGGCCGCTGGTACGCCTGGTAGGGCGTGCAGGTCCAGATGGGAATGCAGCCCATGGCCTGGTAGGCGGCCATCAGCGCTGTGGCCCGGCCTGCCAGCTCTGCACTGCCCTGGAACTGATCCGGGTGCAGCAGGTCGATGGCGCCGACGTTCAGCGTCGTGGGCACGCGCACCCGCGCGCCGCCCTCCACGAGCCTCTGGGCGAACTCCAGACCAGAGAGGCCGTGGTAGAGGCAGCCGTCTATGTGGGCGGAGGTGATGTCCAGCAGGCGCGGGGCGCCGTACACCGCCGCCATGGTCGCCAGAATACGCATGGCCATCTGCAGTGCCGGCCCCTCTTCGCCGGCGAGCATCGCCTCGTCCTGGGGCGAAAGCTGTACGTCCAGGCGCTTACTCCTGCGCAATGAGCTGCTCGCGCAGCTCCCGCTTCATGATTTTGCCGGCGCCAGAGATAGGCAGGCTCTCCATAAAGACGACGCGCTTGGGCACCTTGTAGCGCGCCAGTCGGCCCTGCAGGTGGGCGAGCAGCGCCTCCGCCGAGCATTCCGCCTTAAGGACAACACAGGCCACGCCCATCTCGCCCCAGCGCGGATCGGGCACGCCGACGACGGCGCACATATGGACGGCCGGGTGCTCGTAAAGCGCCTTCTCGATCTCCGCCGGGTAGATGTTTTCGCCGCCGGAGATGAACATGTCCTTTTTGCGATCGACGATCGTGAAATACCAATCCTCGTCGTGCCGGGCCAGGTCGCCGGTGTGGAACCAGCCCTCGTCGTCGATGACCTCGGCCGAGGCCTGCGGGTCGCCGTAGTAACCGGAGCTGAGGCTGGGCCCTTTAAGCACCAGCTCGCCCACCGCGCCGGGGGGCAGGGGCTGGTTGTTGTCGTCCACTATACGCGCATCCACGTAGAAGTTGGGCCGGCCAATACTGCCTGCCTTGGCTACGGCGTCTTCAGGCGCCAGGGCGAAGATGCCCGGCCCAAACTCCGACATGCCAAAGCCCTGCTTGAAGCGGATGCCCTTTTCGGCCACGTAGCGCTGCACGAGCGGCACCGGCAGCGGAGCGCCGCCGCTCGTGCAGAAGCGCAGCGATGAAAGGTCGGCTTCTGCCCAGTTCTCGGCCTGCGTGAGCATCTGGTACATCGTCGGCACGGCGGCGAAGATGGTCACTGCTTCCTCGCCGAATAGGCGCAGCACCTGGACCGGGTCGAACTGGCGCACGAGAATGGTCGTGCCGCCGAGGATGGCGTTGGGCAGCGTGTAGACGAAGAGGCCGCCCGTATGGAACATCGGGAAGACGTTCAAATACACGTCGTCGTGCCGCAGGTCGTGAATGACGGTGTTGAGCGTGTTCCAGGCGATCATCCGGTGGGAGATCTGCGCCGCTTTGGGCAGGCCGGTGGTGCCGCCCGTGAAGATCAGCGCGGCGATGGTCTCCTGGTCCACTGCCTCATTGCTCACGGCGGTCGCCTTGCTCTGCGCGAGAATGTCCGCCAGGCCGGCGCTCCCGCCTACGCCGTCGCCCTCCAGATGGACGTAGTGGCGGACCGAGGCCGCATGGCCATCCTGCTGCAGCAGGGCCACGCTCTCGCGGAACTCATCAGAGAAGACGAAGACGCGCGGCGTCGTCCTCTGCAGGATGTCGGCCGTCTCGCGCCAGTGGAAGCGCCAGTTCAGGGCGGTGTGGATGGCGCCGAGCTTGCAGCAGGCAAAGAAGAAGTCGAGATGCTCGACGCCGTCGCGGGCGAAGATCGCTACCCGATCGCCGGCGCGAACCCCCGCTTCATCGCGCAGCCAGTTCGCCAGCCGGTTGGC
>JAAYYY010000072.1 GCA_012515125.1 Chloroflexota bacterium | reverse complement strand
CCCGTCGCTCCCGTCCAGGGTGCAAGTCTCGGAAGAGCTTGCACCCTTTTTTGTTTCCCTTAAGGACAAGCAATCGTCACCAATCGGACGCCTGCTTTACGTACCTGGCGAAAAACGGCGCCTTCACGAACGACGCGTAATACAGCGTCGATATTGACTACCGACGCTCCCGAAAGAAATGTAATCCCATAATCAAACAGCAACGGGTGAAGCGGCGTGCTCGGCCCCAGGAGCAACACCATCGCATCCGGCCGCCGGAGTGCGAGCAACCCGTCCAGCGTGCCATTCAGCAGCGTCATGCTGGTAACTGCCAGAACGTCGGCCTGGGGTACCCATTCGGCCGCCGCTTGCGCCGGGTATTCGTCTGGTCCCGGATTCTGTTCCAGGACAACTAACTGCCCGACTCGCGAGCGCAGGCTGGGAATAAATGGGAAGTGGCCGACCAGGACCACCATTCCATCGCCGCCCGCTTGGGCAATAACGTCCTCCGCGTTGCCCTCTACCCAGCTCTCTGGTGCGGGCGGCAGGAGCGCATTGATAGCCGCTACGCCAATACTGCGCAGGGTTAGATTATCTAGGAGCGCCAGCCCGGCCAGCTCGCGTCCAGACAGCTCGCCCAATGCGCCGGCCATCGGCACGTCCACCTCTCCATGCGGCTTAAGCCCGACCAGGGTGGAAGCCAGCCCACAGCGGCGCTCTCCGCCCACGTTGGCAACCACAGCCGTCCAATGCAGCCCAACTGTCACGCTTTCCGTCTGTCCTTCTGGTATCACAGCCAGCAGGTCACTGATCACGTTCATGTTTGTTGTCTCCAGATCCAAATATACCTGCTGTGTCAAGTGTGTCAATTCAATTGACACACCTATGGAGGGAGTTTATACTTGTTATTGGGGATTGTGTAATTTTTCACTATAGTCGGATGGACGCCAGTGCGCCGTGAACGAGGTGGGATGCCTTCTCCTCGCCAACCCTGTCTCTCCGTGATCGCGTGCCTCCAACAAAGGCTTCAATTGCAGTTGTCGTGTAAACAGGCAGCCAAATACCACTGCCTGTTCTGTTTATCCTGAAAGACCAGGAGGTCAACATGAAGAGGTCGACTTTTATCGTCAACGGTGTGCCCCAGACGCTCATCTTCGATCCCGAAACGACGTTGATGGACGTGATCCGCAAGGGACTGATGCTCACCGGAACCAAGGATGGTTGTGAAGACGGCCATTGTGGCTCGTGCGCCGTTCTGGTAAACGGCAAGTACACGCTGGCCTGCATCACCAAGATGAGTCGAGTGCCCGAAGGCGCGGAGATCCTCACGGTCGAAGGCATCGGCACGCCTGAAAAGCTCCATCCTGTTCAGCAGGCGTTCGTGCTCCATGGCGCTGCGCAGTGTGGTTTCTGCATTCCGGGCTTCGTCATCTCAGCCGTCGCTCTGCTGAATGAGAATCCCAATCCAACCCGCCAGGAGGTACGTGACTGGTTCCACAAGCGCCACAACGTCTGCCGGTGCAACGGCTACAAGCCGTTCGTGGATGCGGTGCTGGATGCAGCCAAGGTGATGCGCGGCGAGATGCCGGCTGCGGCGCTGGAATACAGCGGGAACGGCCGCCTCTGGGGCAGCAAGTACCCGCGGCCCTCGGCCGTTGCCAAAGTCACCGGCACCCTCGACTACGGTTCAGATATGGGGCTGAAGCTGCCGCCCAACACCCTTCAGCTTGCCCTGGTTCAGGCCAAGGTCTCCCATGCCAACATTCTGAACATCGACACCAGCGAGGCCGAGAAGATGCCCGGCGTCTACGCGGTCCTGACCCACAAGGACGTCAAGGGCAAGAACCGGATCACCGGCCTGATTACGTTCCCCACGAACAAGGGTGACGGCTGGGACCGGCCCATTCTGTGTGACGAGAAGGTGTTCCAGTACGGCGACGCCATTGCCATCGTCGCCGCGGACACCATCGAAAATGCCCGAGCAGCCGCCGATAAGGTGGTTGTGGAGCTGGAGGAGCTTCCGGCCTACATGAGCGCGCCGGAAGCGATGGCTGAGGATGCCATCGAGATTCACCCCGGTACGCCAAACGTCTACTACGAACAAAAGATTGCCAAGGGCGACGACACGGCCCCGTTGATGAAGCGCGCCGCCTACGTTGTCGAGGACGAATTCTACCTGCAACGGCAGCCGCACCTCACCGTGGAGCCGGACGTTGGTTTTGCCTACATCGACGAAGAGGGACGGGTAACCATCCACTCGAAGAGCATTGGCCTCTACCTGCACCACGCCATGATTGCTCCTGGTCTGGGTATTGAGCCGGAGAAGCTGCGTCTCGTTCAGAACCCGGCGGGATCGACCTTTGGCTACAAGTTCTGTCCGACGATGGAGGCGCTACTGGGTGTTGCCGTTATGGCCACCGGACGGCCGGTGTTCCTGCGCTACAACTACGCCCAGCACATGAGCTACACGGGCAAACGGTCGCCCTTCTTCGTAAAGCTGAAGTTTGGCGCGGACGAAGACGGCAAGCTCGTCGCCATGGAGAGCGACTGGATTGTCGATCATGGTCCGTACTCCGAGTTCGGCGATCTGCTAACCCTGCGCGGCGCGCAGTTCATTGGCGCCGGCTACGACATCCCCAATATTCGGGGGCTGGGACGCACGGTAGCCACCAACCATGTCTGGGGTGCGCCCTTCCGTGCCTATGGTTCCCCGCAGGCCTTCCTCGCCTCGGAAAGCTTGATGGATGAACTGGCCGAGAAGATGGGTGTGGACCCGTTTGAGCTGCGCTACAAGAACCTCTACCGTCCTGGCTCGACGACACCCACTGGCCAGCCACCAGAGGTCTACAGCCTGCCGGAGATGTTCGACATTCTGCGGCCCAAGTACCAGGAAGCGCTTAAGCGTGCCAAGGCTAACTCGACCGACCGGCACAAGAAAGGTGTTGGCATTTCGCTTGGCGTGTATGGCAGCGGCCTGGATGGGGCCGACGGCGCCGAGGCCTGGCTGGAGCTGGCGCCTGACGGCGTGAACGTCTACGCAACCTGGCAGGATCACGGCCAGGGTGCAGACATGGGGGCGCTGGGTACGGTGCACGAAGCCTTGTTGCCGCTGGAGCTGGATCCGAGTGAGATTCACCTGAAGATGAATGACACCGGAATCGCGCCCAACAGTGGTCCCTCGGGCGGAAGCCGCAGCCAGGTGATGATCGGCAACGCGCTCAAGAATGCGGCCGATCAGATGCTGGTGGCCATGCGCAAGCCCGATGGTAGCTACCGTACCTATGACGAGATGGTCGCCGAAGACATCGACCTGCTCTATAAGGGCCAGTGGACGGCCTCCAATGCCTCCAACTGCGACGAGAATACGCAGGGCGCGCCGTTTGTCGTCTACATGTACGGTGTCTTCATGGCCGAAGTAGACGTGGATGTGAAGACAGGCAAGACAACCGTCGAGAAGATGACCATCGTCGCCGACGCCGGCAGGATCAACAACAGGCTCGTCGTCGATGGCCAGATTTACGGCGGTCTGGCGCAAGGCATTGGCCTGGCACTGTCGGAGGACTTCGAGGATATCAAAGCCCATTCGACGATGCTCGGTGCGGGCGTTCCCTACGCCAAGGATATCCCCGACGACATCGAGATTATCTATGTGGAAACGCCGCGCCCGGATGGTCCCTTCGGCGCAGCCGGGGTCGGCGAGCTGCCACTGACCTCGCCGCATGTGGCCATCGTCAACGCCATCAAGAACGCGACCGGCGTGCGCATCACCCATCTGCCGGCGCGTCCTGAGAAGGTTCTGGCTGGCCTGCAGAGTCTGAATTGACAGCCGACGGCCGGAAGTAACTCTGTCGTAAGCCGTTAATGAATTGACCCGGATAGGAGACCCGAAACGAACAGAATCGACGTTCTCCTATCCGGGTTGCATGGACGAGGCGACTGCGCGAGTGGCGCGGAATGAGCCTGCCTCCGGGCGCCAGAGAACGGGCCCCCTATGCAGATCGTCGCCTGCCCGCCTATCCGCAGTACGCGCCTCTAGAGAGAAAGTGGAGCCATGGCCGCCTTTACCGACCAGAAAAGATTGCGGGAGCTGGAAGCACTCTGTATCCAGGACGAAGCGCCGCCCTGCCAGGCGACCTGTCCCCTGCAGGTAGACGTGCGGAGTATGCTCGGTGCGCTGATTGCCACAGATGCGCCTGACGCCTTCGCAACGGCGCGCGTCACTTACACGAAGACAGTGCCCTTCCCGAATATCCTCAGCCGTGTCTGCGATGAGCCCTGCCGGCCCGCGTGCAAACGCGGCGAAGTTGGCGACCCACTTGCCATCCGCGCACTGGAACAGGCGATCATGATCTCCGGCGCGGCGCGGGAGCCAGTCAGGAGGCTGCCGCAACGGGACAAGCGGGTGGCCGTGGTTGGCGGGGGACTCAGCGGATTGACGGCTGCCTTTGATCTGGCGCGCAAAGGGTACAACCTGACGGTCTACGAAGCGAGCGCGCGTCTGGGCGGCCAGATCTGGGAAGTATCCGTAGAGAGATTGCCCCGCGAGCTGATCGCCGCCGACCTGGCGCACCTGGCCGAGCTTGGCGTCGTGATAAAGCTGGAGACGCCCATTTCTCCTGTGGCGCTTGACGACCTCTGCCAGACCTTCGACGCCGTCTATCTGGCTACTGGAGAGAGTGGCCCGCCGGTCGACCCGGCGACCTACGCCACGAACCGCTCTGGCCTCTTTGCCGGCGGTAGTCTGCTGCGCGAGACGTGGTCGCCGGTCACGTCGATGAGCGACGGCCGGCGTGCGGCGGTCTCCATTGACCGCTACCTGCAAAACGTATCGCTAACCGCCTCGCGAATGCGTGAGGGCGCGTATGAGACGGCCCTCTATGTCAATACCGCAGGAGTCGAGCCCCTGGCAGCCGTGCCGCTGCCGGACGGCGCGCTGGATCTGCCCTCGGCAACGCCAAGCGCAGCCGAGCTTGACGTAGTGACGTCCTGGGCCGCAGCCGAAGCCAGACGCTGCCTGCAGTGCCAGTGTCTGGAGTGTGTCAAGGTGTGCGAGTACCTTGCCGAGTACGGGAGCTATCCCCGAAAATACCTGCGCACCATCTATAACAACCTTTCCATCGTCATGGGCGAGCGGCACGCCAACCAGTTCATCAACTCCTGCGCCACCTGCGGCCTGTGCGCTGCCGTCTGCCCGACAAACCTGGACATGGGGGCAGTCTGCAAGGCGGCGCGAACGATCATGGTCGAACAGAAGCGGATGCCGCCGTCCGTCCATGACTTTGCCCTGCGCGACATGGCCTTCAGCAACAGCGACAAGTTCGCATTGGCTCGCCATCAGCCGGGCACCACGAGTAGCGCGTATCTCTTCTTCCCGGGGTGCCAGCTGGCAGGTTCGTCGCCAGCGCAGGTAACAGCCGTCTACGACTACCTACAGGCCCGGCTTTCCGGCGGCGTCGGGCTGATGCTTGGCTGCTGCGGCGCGCCCGCCGACTGGGCCGGACGGAACGATCTGCGGGATGAGGCGCTGGCTCATTTCCGGTCTGAGTATGGGTCGCTGGGAGAGCCAACGGTCATTCTGGCCTGTTCCAGCTGCTTCCAGCTCTTCAAGGCACAGTTGCCCGACGTGCAGCTCGTTTCATTGTGGACGGTGCTGGAGGACCAGGGGTTGCCGGAGACAGCCGCTATCGGAACTGCCGAGGCTATCGCCATTCACGATCCCTGTACCACCAGGGGCGAAATGGCTGTGCAAGAGAGCGTGCGTGACCTCGTCGGCCGGCTGGGCTATGATGTGACTGAGTTGCCGCGCAGCCGGGAGAGGACTACCTGTTGCGGCTTTGGCGGGCTCATGGTGTATGCGAACCGCCAGCTCGCGCATAAGGTTGTGCAGCAGCGCATTGCCGAGAGTCCCGCTGATTACGTAACGTACTGCGCTGTCTGCCGCGATTTCCTGGCAGCCCAGGGCAAACCAACACGCCATCTGTTGGACCTGATATTTGGGGTCGGCCACCCAGACGGTGGGCGTGGTCCGGGTTTCTCACACAAGCACGAGAACAGGGCGCGATTGAAGCGGCAGTTGTTGTGGGAGCGATGGGGTGAGACTGTGAGCGGACAAGAAGATTACGAAGAGATCCACCTCGAGTTGAGCGACGCGGTGCTGGCTATCATGGAAGAACGACTCATTCTGGCAGCCGATTTGCAACAGGTTATCGCTCACGCCGAACGTACCAGGGAGAAGCTAGTTAACCCAGAGAATGGTCACTTTCTGGCGCATTTTCGTCCTAACACCGTAACGTACTGGGTCGAGTACGCTCCCGCCGGAGACGCCTTTGTCGTGTTTAACGCCTACAGTCACCGTATGGACGTCGGCGGGGGAAGACAGTCATGAGCGTGAAGCTAGATCTGACCGACGCCAAAAACTGGTTGTGCGCCCGTTGCGGGTGCGCGCTGGTAATCAAGAAGGTGGAAGTATCCTATCTGGGTAGCGGCTTCCCGGTTGATATGCCGGTCTGCCCGCAGTGTGGGCAGGTATTTGTGCCGGAGGCGCTGGCGCTGGGCAAAATGGCCGAAGTGGAGAAGACGCTGGAGGACAAGTAGCGCAGGTCGTGATGGATCAAGGGGTGTGTCTGGTCTACGAATCGCCCGGCGTCCAGCGTGTCACCGGTGAGACGATCCGTCCCGGCGGGTTGGCGCTGACCCGTCGGGCAGTCACGTTGGCCGGTCTGCAAGCCGGCGATCGCGTGCTGGACGTGGGCTGTGGCCTCGGCGCGACAGTCAACTTCCTGGCCGAAAGAGGGCTTCACGCCGTGGGTATCGATCTCTCGGCGACGCTCTTGCGCCAGGGGAGCCGCCAGTTCCCACAGCGACTGCTCACCCAGGGACGCGGCGAGATGCTGCCCTTTGCCACGGGCCGGTTCGACGCCCTGCTGGCCGAGTGCTGCCTTTCGCTGATGCCGAGCCCGGCCCAGGCGCTGGCCGAATTTAGCCGGGTGCTGCGTGTGGGTGGGACGCTGATCCTCAGCGATATGGTAACCAGAAGCCCCGACTCTGCGCCGGGAGAGGCAGAGCCACGAACCTGCTGCATAAGCGGCGCCTTCTACCGTCCTCATCTCGAGGCGCTACTGGCGGAGGCTGGCTTTGAACTTGCGTGGTGGGAAGACCAGACCGAGGCGTTGAAGCAGCTGGCGGTGCAGATTATCTGGGAGTATGGGTCGTTGGCGGGTTTCTGGTCCTGTGCCGGCCAGGCGGATAAGGCCGTGACAAGGACAAAACCCGGCTACGTCCTCCTCCTGGCAGCGCGCAGATAGGAGTGCGGAGGATAGATTGATGGAAGAGATGTTGCGCATGATGGAGCTGAAGCAGCAGGGCTTTTTTTGCAGCCAGATCCTGCTGAGTATGGCTTTGCAGGACCGTGACGAGAGTAACCCGGCGCTGATCCGGGCTGCCCGCGGGCTGGCCGGCGGTCTGGGCTTTGCCGGAGAAACATGCGGCGCGCTAACTGGCGGCGCCTGCGCCCTGGGCCTGTATGCCGGCAAGGGGCTGCCCGCCGAGCCGGACGATCCGCGCTTGGATCAGATGGTCCAGGAGCTGGTAGTCTGGTTCAAGGAAGAGTATGGGCAGCAATATGGCGGTATTCGCTGCGACGACATCCTGGCCGGCGAATCGGCGAACATGCGGGCGCGCTGTCCGGGCATCGTGGTCAGCACCTACCAGAAAACCCGCGAGCTGCTGGAGGCTTACGAGGCGGATGAGCCGCTGTAGGGCTGCCGGAGCTGGCCGTGATTGATTCTGAGCCTATCCTGTCGCTTACCCAGAGCGTATGCCCTGAGTGCCTGGCGCGGCTGGAGGCACAGCGGGTGCAGCGCGGCGATGACATCTATCTGCGCAAATGCTGCCCAGAGCATGGCCTGTTTGAGACCGTCGTCTGGCGCAGCGCGACTGAGTATCGCGGCTGGGTGCGGCCCAAAACGCCTGCCTACCCCGAAAAACCGGCCACGAGCGTCTCTGCCGGCTGTCCCTATGACTGCGGTCTCTGCCCCGAGCACCGACAGCACACCTGCACGGCGCTGCTGGAAATCACCCAGCGCTGCAATCTGCGCTGTCCCGTCTGTTTTGCCGACGCGGCCCACCAACCGCCGCCTGACCCCGATCTGGCGACCATCGAGGGCTGGTACCGGATGCTGCTGGAAACGGGCGGGCCCTTCAACGTCCAGCTTTCCGGCGGCGAGCCAACCGTACGGCGCGACCTGCCGGAGATTATCAGCCTGGGGCGCAAGATGGGCTTTGGCTTTATCCAGTTGAATACCAACGGCATACGGCTGGCGGACGAGCCGGACTACGTCGAGCGACTGAAGGCGCACGGCCTAAGCTCCGTGTTTTTGCAGTTTGATGGCACCGAAGATGCCATTTATGAAGCGCTGCGGGGTAAGCCGCTACTGGCGCAGAAGATCGCTGCTATCGAGCGCTGCGCCGCACAGGGCATTGGCGTAATACTTGTGCCGACGCTGAAGCCGGGAGTGAACGACCACAACGTGGGCGAGATCATCCGCTTTGCCCTGGAGTACGCTCCTGCCGTGCGCGGCGTCCATTTCCAGCCCATCAGCTACTTTGGCCGGTATCCCGCCCCACCAGACGACGCCGACCGGATCACCATACCGGATGTCATTCGGCTTATTGTCGCGCAAAGCGATGGCCTTTTTCGGGCAGAGTCGTTTGCCCCACCCGGCTGTGAGAATGCCCTCTGTTCGTTCCACGGCAATTTCGTGCTGATGCCTGATGGCAGGCTCGTGCCCTGGACACAACATCAGTCCCAGAGCTGTGACTGCCAGCCCATACCGGCGGCGGAAGGGGCAGCCAGGGCCCGCGCCTTTGTTGCCGCCAACTGGATCGCCGTTGAAGATGTGGCCCTGCCATGTGAGGGGCCCAGTCTGGGCGAGTGGGATATCCTGCTGCAGCGGTCCAGGACACATACCTTTTTTGTTTCGGGCATGGCCTTCCAGGATGCCTGGACACTGGACCTGGAGCGGCTGCGCGACTGTTGCATCCATACTGTCAGCAGGGACGGCCGGCTCATTCCCTTTTGCGCCTACAATTTGACAAGCAGCAGTGGCCGTTCACTCTACCGCGAGTCATAATCCTGGCGCTCTATCTGTGAAACCCCCACTGACGCCCCTTCAGCCCTGGATCGCGCAGAAAATCGGCTGCAAACCAGAGACGTTGAGCCGGGCGGCGCTCGACGCCTACCAGCTGCAGAAGTTGCAGGAGACGCTGGACCGGTGCCGGGAAAGAAGCCCGTTTTACCGGCGCCGGCTTGCCGGTTTTCCTGCACGCCTGCACTCCTTCGCCGATTGGGAGAGCTTGCCGTTTACGACGGCTGAGGAGCTGCAGGAGCGCGCCTCTGCCTTCGTCTGTGTCTCGCAGAGCGAGGTCGAGCGGGTAGTCACGCTTGATACATCCGGCACGACCGGACCGGCGAAGCGGCTCTTTTTCACGGCTGCCGATCAGGAGCTGACCCGCGACTTCTTCCACCAGGGCATGTCTACCTTCACGGAGGCCGGCGACCGGGTGCTGATCCTGCTGCCGTGCGAGCGACCGGGCAGCGTGGGCGACCTGCTGGATCAGGCGCTGGGGCGGTTGGGAGCCAGGGGCATTCGCCATGGCCCTGTCGCCGGTGTGGCTGAGACGCTTAAGGTGATTCTACAGGAGGAGGTCACGGTGGTCGTCGGCGTGCCCGTACAGGTGCTGGGACTGGTGAGGTCGGCGGCGGCACGACAATTCCCACGACCGCATCTGAAGAGCGTGCTGCTGACCACCGACCATGTGCCAGACGCTATTGTGCGTGCAGTCGAAGCAGCCTGGCGGTGCACCGTCTTCAACCATTATGGCATGACGGAAATGGGATTGGGTGGCGGCGTCGAGTGTGCCGCGCGAGAGGGTTATCACCTGCGTGAAGCGGACCTGTATGTTGAAGTCGTGGACCCCCAAACCGGCGAGCCGGTCGCAGACGGGCAGCCGGGAGAAATTGTCTTCACGACCCTTACCCGCCAGGCGATGCCTCTGATCCGCTATCGAACCGGCGATATGAGCCGTTTTCTCCCCGGCGCGTGCAGTTGCGGGGCCATTCTGCGCCGTCTGGAGAAGGTGCGGTTTCGCCGGACCGGCCGGTTTGCTCTGCCGGACGGCTATTTCCTCACCATCGCCGACCTGGACGAGGCCTTGTTCGGGCTGGACGGCGTTCTGGACTTCGCGGCGACGCTATCGGCCGGGGGACTGCAGCTTGCCGTAAGAGCGGAAAGGCAGGAGGTTGGCGAGGCCGTCAGGCGAAAGGTATCGAGCCTGCCGGCCATCAGTGCGGCTGACCTGGACGTGGCCGTGAGCGTGCAGGCTGAGGCGGTGAACCCGGCGGGCAAGCGCCGGATGACATACGTGTAAGGCGTCTTTATGACCGTGGCGAGGGTCTGCCCGGTGGATGACTGCAGTCCATCGCTCCATTTGCCCTTGCCGGTTCATAAGCTCCTGCAGAAGCGGGAGCCTTTTCTTTTCGAGGCCCTGGATTGCCTGTCAGCGGGCAAGAGATGAAGCATTCACCCGGCTCCCATCCACACTCGCCAAGTCAGGTATTTGCGCAATTGGAAACTGACCGATGATATGTCACAATACGGCAAGCACTCCGACGTCCAGTTAATCACGAAGGAGCACTGCTGGAGGAAACATGGAGAATCTATCCATCAGGCCGCTATCTGTTGAAACCTGGAAGGATTTTGAGCAGCTGGCCCAGAAACACAACGGCGTCTGGGGCGGCTGCTGGTGCACTGCTTTCCATCCGCGATCGCCGGAACAAAGGCAAAGCTCAGAGGCCACCAAAGCCTACAAAGAAAGGCTTGTCAGAGAAGATAGGGCGCATGCTGCTCTGGTCTATGACGGGGATGTCTGCGTCGCCTGGTGCCAGTTTGGCCCGCCTCAGGAACTACCGAACATCTATCACCGGAAAGAGGTTGAATCCAAGATGACGATGCCTGATTGGAGAATTACCTGCATCTTCGTCGATAGAGACCACCGCAAGAAGGGTCTGTCCTTTGCCGCGCTGAACGGTGCTCTGGAACTGATCAAAGAGCTGGGCGGTGGGATCGTAGAGAGCTATCCACAGGACACGCAGGGCAAAAAGACGTCAAACTCGTTCCTGTACAACAGCACAAGGCAGATCTTTGAAAGAGCCGGCTTCAGTTATGAAGGCAAGAAGGGGAAGAATCACTGCATTATGAGGAAGACGATTTAAGGTTGCGGCTATCCTGCGTCAGCGCCTCGTGAACTGGCCTTCACATTGATTCTCCAACGTTCAACTCATGTTTCTTGACATGCCTGGAACCTGCCTGCTAGTATGCGAATTCGACCGCTGCAAGACAGGAACGAAGGGGGCCGGGATTAACATCTTGCAGCCGGTACGCGGCAGCGGGTGAGAACCCGGCGGTCCTTCGGAAGGGTGTTCAGGATAGCAAGATGGAAAGCAGAAACAGGAAAGTAGACGAATTCTTCGATCGTTATGCGTCCGCGCTGTTGGCTCGTGACGAGAAAGCCGTCGCGCAGATGTATGCTGTCCCTTCGCTTATCCTCTTCCCCGGCAATTCGATTCCGGTCAGCGATGCGAGACAGACCGAAGCGTTTTTCGCCTCCTCCTGGACGCAATACGAGGGCGTCAACGAGGCCGAGAGAAAGCTGGTTATCATGGGAGAAGCGCCGGGCAGTGTGTGGGCAGACGTCACCTGGTATTACGGCGGGAAGGCGCGCGAGCGCTTCTGCTACCAGCTCATCGAAGGAAATGGGGGATATCAGATCGCCGTGCTAACCCCTATGGAACTCGAGGAGAAATAGGGCAGCCCAGCCCGTTGCCGCGCTGGCCCGTTACGCCGCACGCTTCAGCACCACGATGGTGCAGTCGTCGGCCGGCGGCGTGGCGCCCGCGAAGGCACTAACCGCGTCGACGATGGCCTGAACCAGCTCTTCCGCACTGCCGCCCGCGCAGGCTGCCACAACCTCTCTCAGACGAGATTCGCCGAAAAAGCCACCTGTCTCGTCGCGCGCTTCGGTGACGCCGTCGGTGTACATCACCAGGCAATCCCCGGGCGCCATCTCCACGGTCCACTCACGGTAGGGCACATCCGCAAAGAGGCCAAGCACGATGTCGTGCTCGTCCAGCATCTCCACCGATTTGCCGGAACGCACCCACAGCGGGTGCTCGTGTCCGGCGTTGGAGAAGGTGAGGCGGCCCGTCTCGCGGTGCAGCAGTGCGTAAAAGGCGCTCTGAGACAGCGGCGTTTGCCTGTCCAGCCGGAGCACCCGGTTGGTGCGTCGCAGCACGTCTCCGGGGCCATAACCCGAAAGAGACTCTGCTCGCAGGGTCGTGCGCGCCGAGGCCATGAAGAGCGCAGCCGGCACGCCCTTGCCGGTTACGTCGGCGATGACCAGGCGCAGGTAAGCCTCGTCGTCCGGCCCCAGGACGAAGTCGTACAGATCGCCGCCGACCTCGCGCGCCGGCTGGTAATAGGCCCTCAGCTCCCACCCCGGCAGCTCAGGACAGCTGGGCGGCAGCAGACTGAGCTGGATTTCGTGGCCGATCTTCAGCTAAGGTCAGGCCGGTTCTCGATAGAGGACCAGCGTGAATGCGAAGGAGTGTAAATCAGAACCTACGGACGGTCAATGGTCTGGCGCCGGTACGCTACCCGTTCTCCGGAATCATCGAGGCAATGAAGGCGATCTGCGCCATCTCTTCCGCCAGATCTGCCCAGATAAAGGCTTCCATCAGGTCGCGACCGACGGCGACAATGCCGTGCTCGTCAAGCAGCATGACCCGAAAGTCGCTGCTGCTCTCCGCCGCTTCACGGACCTTACGCGCCAGCTCCAGCGTGCCGCTGGGCGAAAAGGAGACGTGCGGCATGGGCGGCTGCTTGAACGCCGCGTCCGTTACGTAAGGTATGTCCATCCGCCGCACGGCATAGGCCGTGGCATAGGGCGCGTGGCAGTGTACGATGGCGTTGACATCCGGCCGGGCCCGGTAGATCTCGCTGTGGAAATGGAACTCCTTGGAGGGGATAAACGGCTCGCCGGCTTCCCAGGCGCGCGTTTCCAGATCGACCTTCACGATATTCTCCGGGGTAGTGTCGCCCAGGGTCAGGCCAGACGCCGTAATCAGCATCGTGCGCTCGTCCAGACGGGCGCTGACGTTCCCGCCGCTGCCTCGGACCAGCCCGCGCTCGTAGGTCCGCACCGAGATTTCGCAGAGCTGCCGCCGCAGCGCCTGTTCCCGCTCCATTGTCTCGCCATCCATAACGCTTTCCTTTTACCTGCACCTGTTCGTTCAGCTTTCGCAATCCATCTTCTCGGCGCGCAGAGCCGCCGCGAGACTGGCGATAGCCAGCTGTTTATAGCGCGGCAGGTTCGCCTGCGTGACTTCCCGGTGGCGTTGCAGGTCCGGCCCTTCAGCCGACAGGCCCGCGCCCATGTTCGTGACCAGCGCAATGGTCACGTAGCAGATGCCCAGCTCCCGGCAGAGCGCCGCCTCCGTACCGTTGGTCATGCCGACCACGTCCATTCCCCAGCGCTGGAAGAGGCGGATTTCTGCCGCCGTCTCATAACGCGGCCCTTCGACCGTCAGGTAGGTCGCGCCGTCGTGTAGCGGGATGCCGGCCTCCCGCGCGGTCGCCAGGACTAGCTCGCGCAGCGGGCGGCTGAAGGGATAGGTCATGTTGGCGGAGCGCAGGAAGAAGCTGTCGTCCCGGTGTTTGCTGAGATCGACGAGCTGATCGGGCAGGACGAGGTCGCCGACGCCTATCTCGTCGCGGAGCGAGGCGACGGCCGACGTGCCGATGATCGCCTGGAAGCCTAGCTCGTGCGCGGCCCAGATATTAGCGCGGTAGTTGACCTGCGGCGCGAGCCGGTCGTGCTCCATCCCGTGGCGCGCCAGAAAGCCGCTCTCCATCCCGTCCAGCGTTCCCAGGTAGAGGACCGCGCCGCCAAACGGCGTGCGTACCGTTTCCCGGCGCACGTCCTGCAGGTAGTCCATGTCGCTGAAGCCGGTGCCCCCAACCAGCAAAGTCCTCATCTCCCTCTCCTATTCCTGTGCGGTAAGCTCACGCCGTCTCGGTCGCGAAAAATTGGTCCAGATGGGCGCGCAGGCGCTCCTTTGTCTCCTCGGCGGTGAACGCCGCTTCGACGGCCGTGTAGAGCGTTGCCTGCACCTCGGCCGGGCTCATGCCCATCAGCGCCGTGGCTGTGGCGTACTCGTGGGCCAGGTCGATCTGGCTGATCGACGGATCGTCGCTGTTGATCGTAACCCGGATACCGTCCCGGTGATAGCGGGGCAGGGGATGGGTGTCGTAGTCGGCCGTAGCCTGGGTCTGCACGTTGCTTGTGGGGCACATCTCCAGGGTGACGCCTCGCTCCCTGACGAGGGCCAGCACGGCCGGGTCTTCCTCGGCGCGCACGCCGTGCCCGATACGCGTCGCGCCCAGCTCCAGGATGGCGTCGGCTACCGACTGGGCGCTGGACGATTCGCCGGCGTGTATGGTGATGCCCAGAATGCCTTCCTCGGCCAGCGGGCGAAAAATGGGCGCATACCAGGAGGCGGGATAGTCGATCTCGTTGCCCAGCAGGTCGATGCCGGCGATGCCCCGGCCGGCGTAACCGGCAATCACTTTCGCTTCGGCCGTGCAGCGCTCGACGCCCATTTCCCGCGAGAGGCCGGCAATCAGCTCCACGGTGATGTCATGGCCGGCCAGCGCCCGATCCCTGCCGGCAATGGTCGCCTCCAGCGCGGCTGCCGTCGAGATGCCGGCGCTTGCCGCCATACGGGTGGGGCTGTAGCGCAGCTCCAGGTAGATCAGCCCGTCGCGGGCCGCATCGGCGATAACCTCATAGGTCAGCTGCTCAATTGTCTCCGCATCGACGTAGACCAGGTCAACCAGGTCGAAACATTTCAGGAAAGTTTTCAGATCGTGCTTGCCAGAAATGCTCATGCGCCGGCGTAGCTCGGCCGGGTCGTCGCTCGGCAGGGTCACTCCCTTCTCGCGGACAATGCGCCACCAGGTGTCGAAGGGAATGGCGCCCGGCAGGTGGCGGTGCAGGTCGATTTTCGGCCACCTCTGGTAGACCCCGTGCAGAGCTTCGAGGCTGTCGTCAGCGTCCATAGCGCTCGAATAGCCCAGGATCGGGCCGGGCATCGACGGCCGGCACGCGTAGCTGCGCCGTCAGGCCACCGTCCACGAAGAGGGTGTGCCCGGTGACGTAGGCGGCGTCGGCGGACGCCAGGTAGAGGGCCGCGCCGGCAACGTCGTCTGGCGTGCCCAGCCGCCCCAGCGGGATAACGTCTTCGGGCGCGACGGCGCTCTCCTTGCCTACCGGCGTGCGCTGCTCGACTGCGATGGCGCCCGGCACGATCACGTTAACGCGGATGCCCCACGGCGCCAGATCCAGAGCCAGCGCCCGCGTCGCCGCTTCGATGCCGCCCTTCGTGGCGTCATAGGCGACCATCTGCCGGTGGGCCCGTGTGCCGCCGCCCGAGCTCATGTTGATGATCGCGCCGCCATCACCCTGGCGCGCCATGATCCGCGCTGCCCGCTGCGAGCAGTAAAAGAGACCGTTCAGATGAATCGCCATCAGCCGGTGCCACATCTCGCCCGGCATCTCCAGGAAATGGCGCACCGCCCCCGGCCCGTGGGCGATGCCCGCGTTGTTCACGAGGATGTCCAGCCGCCCATATGCGCCCAGCGTCGCCTGAAATAGCTGCTCGACCTGTTCCTCGTCGGCGACGTCTGTCTCCTGGAAGCGCGCCGCGCCCCCTGCCGCCTCAATGCGGGCGACGTTCTCCAGCGCCGTAGCGGCGGCGACGTCCGCAATGACCACGCGCGCGCCCTCGGCGGCAAAGCGCCGGGCGATGGCTCCACCGATCCCCTGCGCGCCGCCGGTTACGATTGCGACCTTTCCCTGCAGGATCAAATTGTCCTTCCTTTTGCCAGAACTGTATCCAGGTCGATGCTCTCTCCCGGCTGCATCTGGTGGACGCGGGCGCGGGTGTGGCGCGCCGCAGCCCGGGCAAACTCGGCCGGCGCGTCGCTGTCGGGCCGGTAGTGCATCGGGATAGCCACCGAAGCGCCCAGCCACTGCAGCGCCAGCGCCGCTTCTTCCGGCGGCAGTGGCACGACTTCAAAGCCCTGGCTGCGCACGCCGCCGACGCAAAGCAGGGCGATGTCCGGCCGGTGCAGCTCTCCAAAAAGGCGCAGGTCGGAAAAGAGCGAGGTATCCCCGCTGTGATAGATGGTCGGCCCGCCGGGCGGCGTGATCATAAAGCTCAGCGGCTGTCCGGAGAGCCAGTGATCGCCGGAGCGGAAGAGGGAGATGTGGCGCACGTCCAGCGCTTTAACTGTCACCCCGTCAAACGTCGCCGTGCAGCCCGACAGCAGGTAGGCGATCTTTTCGTCGTCCACGCCGTTGGCCAGGGCGTGCAGGCGCACGTCGGGACCGCAGGCCAGGAAGGCGCCGCTGCGCCGGACAATCTCCACCGCCTGGCCCAGATGGTCAAACGCGCCGTGGCTGACCAGGACGACGTCTGTCTCGTCCAGCTCTTCCAGCGCCACCGGGCTGGGCGGCACGCCGTGCGCCTCGCTGCCGCTGAGGAATGGGTCAATCACGATGCGCATCCCCTCGCGGCTGGTGATCTCAAAACCCGAAAAGTTCAGGTAACGCAGAGTAACGCCCATCGCTGCCTCGTGCTAGCCCTCCTCGCCGGCCGCCAGCAGCCGACGCAGCTTCTCCTCAAACGGCTGTTCAAACAGGCCGGCCTCGGTGATGATGCCGCTGAGCAGCCGGGCGGGCGTAATATCAAACGCGGGGTAGAGGGCCTGCACGCCCTCCGGCGTAATGCGCTGGTCGCCGATGAACAGCACCTCGTCGGCATCGCGGAACTCGATGGGAATGTCGTCGCCGCTGCGGCTTGCGGGGTCCACGTTGTAGCGCGTCGTCGCCGTATAAAAAGGCACGCTGTGCTCGCGTGCGGCCAGCGCCACCAGATAGGTGCCTACTTTGTTGGCAAGGTCGCCGTTGATGGCCAGGCGATCCGAGCCGACGACGCAGATGTCCACGCGTCCCGTCTCCATCATCGCGCCGGCCATCCCGTCGGTGATCAGGGTGACGGGTATGCCGAGCTGGGTCAGCTCCCACGCCGTAATCCGCGCGCCCTGAAAGTAGGGCCTGGTCTCCTGGGCGATGACCTGAAGCTGCTTGCCGGCTTCGCGTGCGCCCCGGATCACCGACAGGGCGCGCCCGCCGTAACCGGCACCGGCCAGCCCTCCCGAATGGCAGTGAGTGAGCACCGTTGCGCCGTCGGGAATGGCGGCGGCTCCGTGCCGGCCGATGCGCCGCTCCATCTCTACCTGACGGCTCACGAAGGCGGCGGCAGCTGCTGCGGCTGCTTCCAGCGGGACTGTCGAGGCCCGGGCCGCGCCGATCACCTCGTCCACTGCGCGCCTCAGCGCGACGGCTGTGGGCCGCGCTTCCCGCAGCGCCTGGACGGCCTGCTCCCACTGGTCGGGGTCGTCCGGCTGCTGGCGCACGGCGAGATAGGCGCCCAGGGCGCCGGCACAGCCGATTGCGCCGGAGCCGCGGATCTGCATCTGCCGGATAGCCGCCGCCATTTCGCCAGGCGTGTGAATCTCCAGAACGTCGCGGACGAAGGGCAGCCGCGTCTGGTCGAGCAGGGCGATGTGGTCGTCTTCGGGCCAGAGTGGGGCGAGAAGCTGCTCATCCTGGATGCGACGAGCCAGCTCGTCAAGTGGGGCAATAGCCGATTTGGTTGACAAGCGCCGCACCCTCCACTAAACTACTTCTGTAAATTGTTTACAATTTACAATTTGTTCTGGCCTACAGTGTACAAAAGCCCGTCGCGTTTGTAAAGCAGTACTATGTCTGAAAACGTCCTCCAGTACATCGAAAGGGGCGATCTGGTCGATCAGGTGGTTGACGAGATTGTCGCTGCCATTGTCACCGGGCAATTCCCGCCTGGCGCCAAGCTGGTCGAGATGCAGATCGGCGAGCAGCTCGGCGTCAGCCGCGGGCCGGTGCGCGAGGCCTTCCGCCGGCTGGAGCAGATGGGGCTCGTCGTCAAGGTGCCCTATCGCGGCACGTTTGTCGCCACCCTGACCGTGGACGACGTGCGCGAGCTACACGACCTGCGCGCCCCCCTCGAAGGGCTGGCTGCGCGCCTGGTGGCCGAGAAAGGCGATCCCGCTGACGCCGAACGCCTGGTCGGTATTCTCGACGCCATGCGCCGGCTGCCGCCATCCGGCGACCACAGCCGCACGATCACCCTGGACGCTGACTTCCACGACACGTTGATTGCGCTGTCCGGCCACCGTCTCCTGCAGGAGCTGTGGGCGACGATCGGCGTCCGGCTGCGCAGCTTCCTGATGTTGAAGCGCAAGCGCCTTTACCAGACAGCGCACGAGGCGGCGGCGCTGCATGAGGCGATAGTAGAGGCCATTGCCGCCGGAGACGGCCCCGCCGCCGAAAAAGCGGCCTACCAGCACGCCATCGAAGCCGGGCGCCGGCACGTGGACGCCTGGAATCACTTTCCGCCCTGACATCACTCCCCACATTGCTGCCGGATGCGAAGCATGGTTTTATGGACATTTGCCTCACACCGGTCAGACAGCAGGTAAATAGCACGCAGGTACCCGACGTGCCCGCTGCCGTGCACGCCGGTCTGCGGGCGCTGCCCCTGCACGAGCGCGTGAAGCCGGGCATGAGGATCGCCATCGGCGTCGGTAGCCGGGGGATTAGCTGTCTGTACGACGTCGTCATGGCGCTCGGCAGCGCCTTGCGCGAGCTGGGCGCCGAGCCTTTCCTCGTGCCGGCGATGGGCAGCCACGGCGGCGGCACGCCGGAAGGACAGCGGGCGGTTCTCGAAAGTTATGGCCTCGCCGATGGGCCGCTGGGGCTTCCAATTCACAGCGACCTGGACGTTATCCAGGCTGGCACGGCGCCTGACGGGATGCCGGTCTTCTTTTCGGGGACCGCGGCGCGCAGCGACGGCATTATCGTCGTCAACCGGGTCAAAGAGCATACGGCCTTCAAGGGGCGGTGGGAAAGCGGCCTGATGAAGATGCTCTCGGTGGGGTTGGGCAAGGCGCGTGGCGCGGCGGAGATCCACAATTGGGGCATCCGCGAGGCGATGCCCGCTGCGGCGCGCGTCATCCTGGAAACCATGCCCGTGCTCGCCGGCATCGCCATCGTCGAGAACGGCTATCACCAGCCGGCCGAGATTACCGTGCTGCCGGCCGGGGAGATCGAGGCAGCGGAGCCAGAGCTGCTCAACCGGGCGCGGAGTCTGACGCCGCGCATACCGTTCGAGCCGCTGCACCT
>JAAYYY010000579.1 GCA_012515125.1 Chloroflexota bacterium | reverse complement strand
GCATCTCGTCGATGTTCCGGTCTCGCAGATAGCCGGAGAGCTGGCTGACTCCTTCGGCGGCGCGATCCATGTAGTTGGCGATGCCGGCGCCGCCCTGCTGGTCTGAGTGAAGCTAGTCGCCCGACGAGCGAAATGCCTGGGCCACGTTGTCGAGCTGCGTGGCGACCTCGCTCTTGCGCTCGGTCGCCATGTTGCGGGCCTGCTCGCCGGCCTGCCCTGCTACCTCGCTCATCTTCTCCTGGGCCGCGTCGGTGACCGAGCCGGCCCGCTCGCGGACAGTCTCCTTCAGCTCTTCGGCCTGCCGGCGAAGCTCGCCCTCGCGCTGCGCAGACCGCTGCTCCGGGTTTTGCCTCTGGTTCTTTTCGGACGTCATTGGCTCACTCCTTTTATGCTTACCATCAAGCATGGGTTATTCAGTTGTACCTCTATCGCCTTGTTTCCGGGGTGCTTGGCTCATAACGGTGAGCGGATCACCGTGGCTCGCCAATAGGGCGGCACATCTGTACGCAGATTTCGTGTACCTTAGATATAATGAGTGGTTACAAATCTGGACACACGTTGTGGTGTGCCGGTTCGGTTTGTGGTTGCTGTTCCTTGTCCGGTTCCGCTGAAAGTAACACATTTTGGGGCCTTTGCGGGGACACCGGGTGCCCCCACGGGCCGCTGCAGATCGCCGACAATTGGCCCATCGATAGTGGAAAGGTCGCCGGGCTGCCGGCGACGCCAATGAATAGATGGAGAAAAAGTCGCATGGACGTGAAACAGATTCGTATTGAGCCGTTTTCGTACCAGGAGCTGGACGAGGAGACCTCGGCGGCCCTTTTCGAGCACCACCTGGTTCTGTGGGAGGAGATCCATCCCGACGATCCGCCCCGCAGCCTGGACGCAGCCAGAGCGCGCTGGGCGGCGTTGCCTCCATTCCTGCGCACCTATGGCTGGATGGTGCGCCAGCCGGATGGTCAGGTTCTCGCCAGCGCAGCGCTCTTCATGTTGGATATGGCGGAGAACCGTCACCTGGCTCAGGCGGAGCTGGAGGTAGACCCGGCGTGGCGTCGGCAGGGTCTTGCCTGGCGGCTGGCGCGCCTGCTGCTGGAGGCGGCTCGCGACGAGAATCGCCGTCTGATCATCTTCAGTACAAACGATCGCACCGACGGCGGTGGGGCTTTCGCGCGACGGTTGGGCGCTCAGCCCGGCATGACGACGCACACCAACCAGCTCGATTTGTGCGAGCTGGACCGTGGTCTGTTGGAACGCTGGCAGGATTCCGGGCGCGAGCGGGCAGCCGACTTCGATCTCGGTCTGTGGGACGGGCGCTACCCGGAGGAGGACTTGGAGGCGATTACGGAGCTGACCCGGGTCATGAATTCCGCGCCCACCGGCGATCTCGACGTGGAGGAGTTCAACTACACGCCGGAGCAAATCCGCGAGATTGAGGAGCAACAGCTCTCTGGCGGGCGGAAACGCTGGACGATGTACGCCCGCGAGCGCCAGAGTGGCCGGTTCGCCGGCTACACGGTGCTCATCCTCGACCCGGCCCGGTCGCAGATCATCTTGCAGGGCGATACCGGCGTGCTGCCGGAATACCGGAACCGGGGATTGGGGCGCTGGTTGAAGGCGGCGATGCTCGACAAGGTCCTGAGCGAATGGCCGGAAGGGCGTTTTGTGCGCACCGGGAACGCCGACAGCAACGCGCCGATGCTGCGCATTAACCAGCAGCTTGGCTTCCGCCCGTACATGGCCGAGACGATCTGGCAGTTACCCGTGTCCGATGGGCTGGCAGCCCTCCCGTGATAATACCGGCCTGCTCCTCCTAACCGATCTCGGTGCCGGCGCCGGCCTCCGGGTCGTGTAGGGCGCTGTGCAGCCGCCCGCCCACCAGGCCGCTGATGATGCGAATGCGGGTCCCCGGCAGCGCCGCCGACAGTCTGAGCATCGACGCCACCTTGTCGGCCATCCCGCCGGTGACGTCCGTACCCCGGCTGCCGCCCAGGAGCGGCGCCAGGCTGGCGGCATTCCCGGCGTGGATGCGCGGAATTGGCTCACCCCGGTCGTCCAGCACGCCGTCCGTATCCCCCGCCAGCAGGAGCCAGTCTGGCCGGAGCTGCCGCGCCAGAAAGCCAAGCACCTGTTCCGTGCTGATGATCGTGCCGCCGCGCACCCGGTCCACCGCGACGTCGCCATAGACCAGCGGCACCAGCCCGGCCTCCAGAGCGTGCTGCACCGGTCCGGTCGCCATCTCCAGCAGCACGCCATCCTCACAGACGGCGCTGGCCGACGGCTGCAGGCTGAGCGCTGGCACGCCGGCTGCCAGCAACGCGTCGCCGACGAGCCGGTTGAGTCGGGCGGCTGACGCGCTGACCTCGGCGAAGCCCGCCCACGCCTCCGGCCCCCGCACGCCAGCGCGGGTATCGTAGCGGGCGGCGGCAACGTGCCCGAAGCTCCCGCTGCCATGACCGACCACCAGGCGCAGGTCGGGTTGAACGGCCCGCGCCGTGGCAATTTCCTCCGCCAACCGCGCCAGCACATCCGGCCGGAGTTGTTCCTCGGCCGTCTTATCCGTGATGAGCGAGCCGCCCAGCTTGAGAAAGATGAGCTTAGTCATGAGATACGAGCGCTTAGCCTCAGGCAGCGGCTAACGGCCAAAAGCTAATAGCTTTTCCACTACCTCTTCCGGCGTCCGCGCGAAACTGAGCAGGGAGCGATCCTGGTCGTCGAGCCATTCGCTTATCTGGAAAGCGTCGAGTGTCTGCTGCCAGAGGTCACCAAGGAGGACCAGCGGGCGCGGCTCGATTTCACCCACCTGCAGGAAGCTCCACGAAAGCGCCAGCTCGCTGAGCGTGCCGATGCCGCCCGGCAGGACAACCATCCCATCGTTGTGTCGCACGAGATGGAGCAGCCGCTCGGTGAGCGAGTCGTAATGAACGGCCTCGACCACGTATGGGTTCAGGACCGCGCCCCGGTAGGCCTCGATGCGGTGGCAGCCCACGCCGACGACGTGACCGCCGGCCTCGGCTGCGCCCTGGCTGACCGCCGCCATCGTCCCTTCATAGCCGCCGGTGGCGACGGCGAAGCCGGCTTCAGCCAGCCGCCTGCCCACCGTCACCGCCTGGGCATACGCCTCGCTACCAGGTTTGGGGCGGCTGCTGCCAAAGACGGCGATTGTGGGTCGTTCCTGGGTCATATTTCCTCTCATGTTCACACAGTCGGGTCTGGCCCTCGGCGGGCAGCCGTAGTGTACCCTGTACACGGGCGCGGGTGCCAATGGAACTCTTATTTGCCCCACTCCCCCTCCTATGTTAAACTCGGCCTGTCCTTATGGCGGATGTGGTGTAGGGGTTAACACGTCTGGTTGTGGCCCAGAAGATCGTGGGTTCGAATCCCACCATTCGCCCCATGAGATAGGAGACCGGCCCTCTTTACAGAGCCGGTCTCTTCGCTATAGAAGCGATTCAAGGATTGCGATGAAAACCGAAAGAGAGAAGATGCTGGTGGGTGAGTTATACAACGCGCAGGACCCGGAGCTGGTCGCCGCGCGGCGCCGGGCCCGCCTCCTGACGAAGCGCCTCAACGACACGCGCGACGACGAGCAAGAGCTGCGGCGCGAGCTATTGCAGGAGTTGTTTGGCAGCAGCGGGGCTAACCTGTGGCTGGAGCCGCCCTTCTACTGCGACTACGGCAGCAACATCCACGTCGGCGATAACGTCTTCTTCAACTTCAACTGCGTGATCCTCGACGTGGCCGAGGTAACGATCGGCAGCGGCGCCATGTTTGGACCCCTCGTGCAGATCTACACGGCGACTCACCCCATCGAAGCCCACGAGCGGCTGAAGGGGCATGAGGCCGGTAAGCCTATCAGGATCGGCTCCGGCGTCTGGGTGGGCGGCGGCGCCATCATCAATCCGGGCGTCACCATCGGCGACCGCACCACCATCGGCGCCGGCAGCGTGGTTACACGCGACATTCCCGCCGACGTCTTTGCTGCCGGCAATCCCTGCCGGATGATTCGCGAGCTGGCATGAACTATTCGTTTGCCGGGATACGCATCGGCCACGCTACCGACGAAGCATACCACACGGGTTGCACCGTCTTCCTCTGCCCGCCGGGCACCGTGGGCAGCGGCGACGTGCGAGGACCGGCGCCCGGCAGCCGGGAATCTGCGCTGCTCTCACCGGAGAAGCCGGTCAGCGTCGTCAATGCCGTCGTGCTCAGCGGCGGCAGCGCCTTTGGGCTGGCTACAGCCGACGGCGTGATGCGTTACCTGGCGGAGCAGGGCATCGGCCATCCGACGCCGATACGCCCGGTTCCCATTGTGCCCGCGGCCATCGTCTACGACCTGTTCCTGAGCCGTGGGCAGCGCCTGCCCGACAGCGCCATGGGTTATGCTGCAGCCCTGGCTGCCTCCGAGAGTGACGGCGTCGTCGCCCAGGGGAACGTCGGCGCGGGCGCGGGCGTGACTGTGGGCAAGTGGGGCGGCTTCGCCACGATGATGAAGGGCGGCTTTGGTCTGGCAGGCGTGGAGATGGATGGGCTGGAAGTCTGGGCGGCGGCCGTCGTCAATGCAGTTGGCGACGTTCTGAACGAGGACGGCACAGTACTCGCCGGCGCCCGGGCGGCGGGGGATGCACCCGGCTGGCTGGTCGCCCAGGATCCCTACCGCCGCTTCCCCGATCGGCCACCGGCAGCCCTGGGCACCAACACGACGCTCGTCCTGATCGCCACAAATGCCCGGCTCGACAAGATTGCCTGTCACCGTCTGGCCCAGCGCGGCCATGACGGTTTGGCCCAGGCAATGCGCCCGGCGCACACGACGCACGACGGCGACACCGTCTTTGCGCTGGCGACCGGCGGCTATATCGGGGAGCGGCCTGCCGGCTTTGACACTGTGGCCAACGTCGCCGTGGAGATGGTGGCGGAGGCCATTCGCAACGGGGTCCGGCACGCCGCCACCGTTCACGACGTGCCGGGCATCGGCGCTATCCCTGGTCTGGCCGGCACGGATGGCTGAGCCGCTGCCTCGCCTGCCCCGCTACGAAGTAGACGCCGGAGGGGTACATACCAGTTATTACGTGGCCGGCGAGATCGGCGCGCAACCTGTCGTCCTCCTCCACGGCATGTCGGCCTCGGCCGACAGCTTCCGGGAGCTGATGTACGCCCTGGCGGACGAGTTCTACCTGGTTGCGCCGGACATCCCTGGTTTTGGGTACAGCGGCAATCTGACCGCCTATACGAAAACAGCCCTCGTCCACTGGCTGGATGCGTTCTTTGAGGCTCTCTCCCTGCCCCAGGCCGGACTTCTGGGCCATAGCTTTGGCGGCTCGCTGGCGCTGGAATATGCGGCGCGCCGCCCAGAACGAATCAGCCGCCTGGTCCTGCTGGCGCCTTCGCTGCTCGCCGCCGAGCGTTATCCTG
>JAAYYY010000071.1 GCA_012515125.1 Chloroflexota bacterium | reverse complement strand
CAGGAGATGGCCCGCGCCCTCTACAGCGGCACCGTCGATGGCGCGCCCGTGCTCGGCCTGATCACCGTCGTGCGCGCCGGCAGCGACGTGCTGCAGGCCGTCAGCCTCATCTCCGACGCCGAGCGCTTCGAGGAGCATTTCGCCGCCATTATGGACACCCTGCGCATCGACCAGCGCCGGGTGGAGCAATAAGTCGATCCGATCGCGGGCATCCCTGCCCGCCTCTTCTGAGATGTGATGATCATAATGGGGATGATGGACTATGATTCGCCCGTGTGGAAATCATAGGCAATCATGGGAATCAGCAAAATCACAGTTTAAAATCGCGCTACATCACACACAACAGATAAACGATGGACGACACAATCGAACTCGACCGCAAGAAGTACAGACGAACGCAGGGCCAATGGTATGACGAGCACGGCATCAGCGTGCCGGCCACGCTCTCCCGGCGTCTCGACCAGGAATGGCGGCGGCAAAGCAGCGCGCCCGGCCCGCAGGCCGTAACTCACCGCCCCCAGACTGCGCCGAAAAAGCCGGCCCGCAGGCAGTCCAGAGATTCCCTCTACAAGCCGGTCTATCCATTCATCGCCGAGATAATCCGGCAGACGGTCCCCAAAAAGCAGGCGTGGATCAACCACCGCGAAATCGTCGCCGCCCTCTCCCGGCGCCCGGAGGCGCGTTCGCTGATTGCCGAGATAGCCGGCATTCAGGGCAAGAGCGCAGCGTGGACGGCCGACAACATCGTCCGCTGGTTCAGCGCCCACTATACACAGGGCCAGTCCGCCTACCAGGATGACTTTGAGCGACAGCGCGTGGATGGGGTGTGGGCCTATCGGCCACGGATGAGCAACGCCTGACAGCTTTCCGGAAACCCGCCAGGTCCAACGGCCAAATCATAGAAAATCATACCAATCAGCTTAATCACAGTTCAACCCCTACCCCTCACTTCCGCGCCGCCTGCAAAATCTCCTGCGCCTCCTCCAGCAGCGGCCCGAAGCGGTAGGACAGCGCCTCGCGCTCTTCCTCGCCCCACAGCCGCAGCTCGCGCCCCACGACCAGGTGGCCCAGCGCCGCGTGGCTGATCAGGTAAAACAACAGCGCCCCCGGCAGCAGAAAAATCACCGTCACCCCCAGCCGCACGAGCACGTAAAGCGGCGGCAGAAAGCCAATCGCAAAGACGAACAGCACGTGACACGGCCCGCAGATCGTCGCCCGCATCTCCAGCGACAGCCCGCCCTGCTGCATCATCAGCAGCGCCGCCAGCACCTCCAGCGCCAGCAGGCCCACCAGCAGCCCGCGCCAGCCGGCCGGCAGCCCGTCGCCCACCGGCGGCCACGGCCCGGCCCATCCCAGGTAGAGCGCGCCGAGCGCCGCCATCGGCACCAGCAGGCCCGTCAGCACCATCGCCAGCAGGTAACGGTTGCGCCGCGCCCGCATCCGCGTGGCCTGCGCCGCCTGCTCCTTGTGGTAGCGCCGGAAGACCGACTGCGCCCAGCTCACGTCGTCGGCTGTGGGCCAGGCGGGCGTCGCCGGCGCCGGCGGGCCGGTGCGCGTCACGCCGGGGGGCGGCGTCTCGGCGGCCTGCTGGCGCCGCCGCTGCCGGTCGTAAGCCGCCCGAAGCTGCGGGTCGCGCAGCACCTGCCACGCCGCACTCACTTCCTTGAAGCGCTCCTCCGCCCAGCGCTGTTCCCGCTCGCTGCGATGGCTGTTACGGTCCGGGTGGTAGATGAGCGACGCCGCGTGGTAGGCGCTGCGAATATCTTCCCGGCTGGCCTCCGCACTCACGCCGAGCACTGCGTAATGATCCTGCCCCATTGATCCTCACTACT
>JAAYYY010000009.1 GCA_012515125.1 Chloroflexota bacterium | reverse complement strand
GGTCCTGCTGGTTACCTGTGTTGGCATTCTGCTCTATCCGGCGCTCGGGCTGCTCACCCTCGTGCCCGTCGCGGCCCTGCTCATGGGCTGGGTCGCCGTCGGCGAGCGTTTCGGCAGCGCGCTGCTGAGCACGTTCAAACGGAAGCGGCGCAGCCTGATGACCACCGCCGCCATTGGCACGGCGCTGCTGACATTGGGCCTCGGCGTGCTGTCGCTCATCCCGCCCTTCAGCTTTGGCGGCGGCTTCGGCGTCTGGCTTGTCGGCATGATTCTGGCCCTCGTGGGCCTGGGCGCTGCGGTGCTGACCCGCTTCGGCACCCAGCCCTACCCGCCCGGCAGCGGGTATAAGGGCAAGGTGGAGACCGTCCTGGAGACGCTGCCCGAGGACGACGACCTCAGCTAGGGCCAGGCGGCCGGTCACAAATGAAAGCGGCGGTCACGACACCCGTGACCGCCGCTTTTTTTGTCTAGCTGTGAGGGAGAGCGATCAGGCCCAGCCCTGGTTGCGAACAAACTCGCTGACGACGGGAATCTCCACCATCTTGCCCTGGTAGGCCTGCCAGCCCCAGTAAATGGACACGAGCCAGAAAACCAGGCCGGGGAGGCCGCAAAGGAACGGGAGCACCGCGCTCAGAATGCCACCGCCGACGATGCTGATGATCCCCCAGGCCAAGGCCTGACCGTTATGCGCTTTGATGAACGGCCGGTTCTTCTTGTCTTCCAGCAGCATGATGACGATGGGCATCAACGGTGTGAGCACGTAGGCGAGCAACGCCCATAAGCGGTCGTCGTCGGTCATGTCCGGCTTGCCGGCCGGTTCCATGTTTTCCACGTTAAATTCGTCGTTCATATCACTCTCCTTCTGTTATGTTCGCTTCAAGATACGCAGGGATGGGTGTTAGGACAGCATTACCGCCCATTGTAGAGAGCCAGCACAGTGGCGTCAATCGTGACTTTCGGGTGATCCCCATCTTTGCCCGGCCTCTGTGCCGTGCTAGAATGCATTTATGGCGCGAATCGTCTTTATGGGCACGCCGGATTTCGCCGTCCCCGTTCTGCAGACCCTCCTCGAGACGCAGACGGTCGCCGGCGTGGTCACACAACCGGATCGCCCGGCCGGTCGCGGACAGACGCTGCGCCACTCGCCGGTGAAGCAGCTCGCGCTGCAGGCCGGCGTGCCTCTCTACCAGCCCGCCTCGCTCCGGCCCCCGGAAGCGGCCGAACCCATACGGGCCTGGGCGCCAGAGGCGATCGTGGTCGCTGCCTTCGGCCAGATCCTCCGCCCGCACATCCTCTCCCTGCCACCGCGCGGCTGTATCAACGTACACGCCTCGCTGCTGCCGCGCTGGCGCGGGGCGTCGCCCATTCACCATGCCCTTCTCGCCGGCGATCCCGAAACCGGCATCAGCCTGATGCAGATGGACGCGGGGCTGGACACCGGGCCGGTCTATGTCCAGGAGGCGATCCCTATCAGGCCCGACGACACCGCGGAGACGCTGCACGACCGGCTGGCCGCGTTGGGCGCGGAGATGATCCGCCGCCACCTGGACGATATTCTGGCCGGACGGCTTGTGCCCCAGCCCCAGGACGGGCAAGCCGCCACCTATGCGCCGATGATCAAGAAAGAGGAGGGCGAGCTGGATTGGCAGGAGCCCGCTATCGCTCTGGAGCGGCGCGTGCGGGCGATGACGCCCTGGCCTGGCGCCTACACCTGGTGGCAGGGCGAACGGCTCCGGGTCCACAGGGCTCGGGCCCGCGCAGATGGGCCAGAGGCGCCGCCCGGCACAGTCGTCCGGACGCGCGACGCTATCGTCGTCACGGCCGGGGCCGGCAGTCTGCAGCTTCTGCAGATACAGCCGGCCGGTGGCCGGGTGATGGCCGTCGAAGCGTTTGTCAACGGCCATCCTGATTTTGTGGGCAGCCGGTTGGAACAGGACGTAACCGCTTGCGGGTAGCCCGGCCCTGTCCAGCGGTTGGTCTTACGAGGTGAGCGATGAAGATCCTTGTCTATGGCGCGGGTGCGGTTGGTTCTTATTTCGGCGTTCTGCTGGCCCACAAGGGGCACGACGTAACCCTGTTGACTCGCCCGGACACGGCGGCTCTGCTGGAGGAGACCGGTCTGCGGGTGACCCAGGCCGACGGCAGCGCCATCCGCGCTAACCCGGTGCTCGCTACAGGATTGCGCCGTGTTCTGGAACAGGACCCTCCCTTCAATGTCATTCTGCTGGCCATGAAAGCGTATGACGTCGAAGTGGCGCTGAACCCGCTCGTCGCCTTCGCCCCGCGACCCTTCCCGACGGTCATTACGCTGCAGAACGGCATTGGCGTCGAAGAAATGGTGCAGGAGGCGCTGGGTGATGTAACGATTATAGCCGGCTCCCTGACCACACCGCTGAGCCGCGAGACGCCGGACCACGTGGTCGTCGAACATAGCGACCGCGGCCTCGCGCTGGCTCCCACCCGGCGCAAGCAGCACATCAAGCCCTACGTCCAGCTATTCAATGACGCGGGTATCCCGACCAGCGCCATCGGCGACTTCCGCGCGATGAAGTGGTCCAAGGCGCTGCTCAATATGATCGGCAACGCCACTTCGGCCATTATCAACCGCCACCCGCGGATTATCTACGAAGCGGCACCTACTTACCGGCTGGAGAGGGAGATGCTGGAAGAGGCGCTGCGTGTCATGGACGGTCTGGGCCTGAAGGTAGTCGATCTGCCTGGCGCGCCGGCCCGAAAGCTGGTCACCGGCCTGCGCCTCCCGGCCTTTCTGGCCAAAGGAGCCCTGACTCGCGCAGTCGGCGAGGCGCGGGGCAACAAGATGCCCTCCTTTCACATTGACCTCACGGCAGGGAAGTCCAAGAACGAAGTAGTCTATCACAACGGAGCAGTCGCCATCGAAGGCCGGCGGCTGGGTATCCCGGTTCCGGTGAACACGGCACTCGCCGACATCCTGCTGAAGATGGCCCGGCGGGAGATCTCCTGGGAGCGTTACGATGGCAATCCGGCCCAGCTCGTCCAGGATGTCGAGGCGTACGCCGGGCAAGAGATGGCGCTCGATTGGGAACGCTGAGGATTTGTTCGCAGTCGCCTTCCTGGCTATCTAGAAGCGATCGATCACCGTCACGCCCGGCTGCGCGAAGCGCCCCATTGCTTCTAGCGCCTCCGGGGCCTCTTCCAGGCTGATCGTGCGCTGCACGAGCCGGCCGGGCTGCAGGCGGCCCGCCGCCATCATCCCCAGCAGGCGCGGGTACTGGTGAGCTTGCATGCCGTGGCTGCCGAGTATCTCCAGCTCGTGGGCGATGATCCGGCCTATCGGCGCCATCGTCTGACCCCCTTCCGCTCCCAGAAGCCCGACCTGTACGTGGCGCCCCCGCTTGCGCAGGCTGAGAATGGCGTTGCGGCAGGTCTCGGCGCTGCCCAGCGCGTCGAGGCTGAGGTGGGCGCCGCCGCCGGTTATCTCGACCACCGCTGCCGGCGCGTCTTCCATCATGCGCGCGTTGAGCACGGCGTCTGCGCCCATCTGTTGGGCGAGGGCCAGCGCCGCGTCGTCTACGTCTACGGCGACGACCCGTGCCCCCTGGCTATGGGCGATCATAATCGCCGAGAGGCCCACGCCGCCGCAGCCGTAGACCACGGCCCATTCTCCCGCACGCAGGCGGCCCTGATCGACGATAGCCCGGAAAGAGGTGATAAAGCGGCAGCCGAGGGTCGCTGCTTCCACGTCGCTGACTTCGTCAGGCAGCCGCACGAGGTTGGCCGCTGCGTAGGGAATGGCGACGTACTCGGCAAAGCTGCCCCAGCCGGTGAAGCCGGGCTGGTAATAGTTGTCGCAGATCTGCTGGTTGCCGGCGGTGCATTGGGGGCAGGCGCCGCAACCCAGGGCAAAGGGTACCGTCACCCGCTCGCCGATCTGCCAGCCGCGCACCTCCGGCCCGACGGCGACGATACGCCCCGCGAACTCGTGCCCCGGTACGTGCGGCGGGTGCACGTCGGCGTCGTGCCCCATCCAGCCGTGCCAGTCGCTGCGGCAAAGGCCGGTCGCGCCGACCTGAATGACGACGCCGTCGGGCGGCGGCTCGGGATCGGGCAGTTCCCGGATGGCGATTGGCCCGGCAAAGGCATCAAAGATCGCCGCTCTCATGCGCCGAACAGATCGCTGTTGATGTCGTCAAAATCGTCGATGACGGGGAAAGCGTTGCTTCCTCCGGCCGACTCGCGCTTCTTGCGGCCCCGCATCTCGTCGTAGAAGTCCTGATCGTAGCGGCGCGAGCGTACCGGGATCGGCATCTTGACGCCCCAGCCGAGCAGCAGCACTTCCTCTTTTTCCTGCAGGCGGGCGAGCATGCCGCGAAGCTGCTCCCGGCCGGCCAGACCGGTCAGCACGGCGCGAATGTCGTCCTCGTCGCCCAGCCAGCCGGTGATGCGCGTGCCGAGCTGGCTCATCACCTCGTCATCGATGCCCGAGGGACGCTGATCGACGATGAGCAGGGTGACGAAATATTTGCGCAGCTCGCGGGCGATGGTGCCGAAGGCGGTCTGCCGGGCGATGTGTGGGTTCAGCAGCTTGTGCGCCTCTTCGACGGCGATGACCAGCGGGCGCGGCGACGGTGCCCCATGCGTCTTGTGCTCCTCAGTCTTGCGCACCCAGTGCTGGCGGATGCGCCGGGTAAGGATGTTGCTGACGAGCAGATAGTCGAGGTCGCGTTCATATTCGCCGAAGCTCAGGATGATGTGCCGGCCGTGCTCCAGTTTATCGACGATCTCTGTGACGGCGTCGCTCACCGGCTGTTCGACCACGTAGGGGCGGCTGGCTATCGTCGCCAAACGCCGGTGCAGCGCTTCGGCGGCCTTTTCCTGCACGTTGTTTTGCCGCGCCCAGGCGGCGACGGAGTTGTCCGCGGGCACCGACTTTCCGGTCTCAGGATCGACCTCGACGGCTCCCGGCTCCAGCCGCATAAAGCTGGAGAACCAGTTCTGGCCGAACGCACGGGCCAGCGCGTTAAGGGTAACTTCGGCGGTGTCCGTCAGGTTGAGCGCCTCGCCGAGGAGCAGAATGTCGGCCGTCGTAAAATCACCCATGCCCAGCTCCAGAGTGAAGTCGGGCGTATGGCCGCGTACCGTGGCCCCTTTGCCCAGGGCGGCTACCTGCACCTTCGGGCCAAAGAGGGAGCGCAGGCCGGCGACCTTCAGGTTGTTGTCGCTGTCGTGGTCGTCGAAGCCATACTCGTTGTGCATGTCGAAGACCAGCGCGCCGGCTACGTCTTCTTTCATCATGCCGGCGAGGGCCATGCGCGTCAGGAAGCTCTTTCCGGTGCCCGTCGCGCCGAAAATGCCGCTGGAGCGCTTGACGAAGCGGCCCAGGTCGAGCCGCACCGGGTGCCCCTGCTCGATGGTATGGCCGATGATAAAGTCGCCGGGAAAGATCTCTTCCACATCGGCCTCATCCGCCAGACGGACGGCGGCGTGATGGTCCGGCACCGTCTTCACCGGCTGCGGCCCCGCCTGCCCGTCCCTCTCCTCCAGCCAGGCCAGCCGCCCTTCTGGATCCAGATCCGGGTCCGGGCCTCTGTCCAGCATCAGCGTCGGGTACATATCCAGCGTGGTGTAGAGCGTCTGGCCGCGCAGCAGGCTGCGGAACGAAGGCTGCAGCCGCTCCATCTGATCTTCGGCATAGCGTGAATCGGTCGCGCCCAGCTGCAGGTCGGTCACCAGGCCAAAGAAGCGCCAGCGCCCGCTATCACAGACGACGAAGCTGCCTTCCTGGACCTGCTCGGCCTGGGTGGTCAGGCGAACACGAAAGCCTTCGCGCAGGCCGCCGCCGATGACGTAGCCAATGTTGTTGTTTGCCATGATGTGTCCCCGTTACTTATAGCGCCAGCTCCGCCACTTCCGGCAGCCCGGGCAGCGCCTGGCTGAGCAGCTCCAGCACGACCGTCAGCAGATCGTAATCGTTGCGCAACAGCTCGACAAGGGCGGCGATGGTGCGCCGCGCCCAGGCTGCGTCGTTGCCCCGTTTCTCATAGGTCTGCAGGATGTGGGCGACGAGAAGCTGGTCGACGGGCACCTGCCCGCCCACCGTGCGCAGGATCAGCCGCAGGTAATCCGGGCGGTCGGTGAAGCGGATCGTCTCTTCCTGGTCCGTGCAGAGCTGGACCGGGTCGAGGTTCAGCGGCGGGCGCGGGGGCAGCCCGTGGTGGAACTGCCCGTTGCGCCGGTAGCCGATGGTCAGCACGCTCATCTCGATGGGCACGAGCCGGTTGCGCCGCTGGTCTTCGATGACCGACTGGCGCGGGTTCTCGGCAAGAATGAGCCGGCGGATCAACGGATCGTCGTCGATGTTCATGTCGTAGATCAGGCCATAGATGGCCTCGCGCTCGTCCACAGGCTGCGCCTTGACCATACAGCCAAAGCTCGGCGCTTCGAGCTGGGCTACGCGGCTGCCGACGGCGAAACCGGTCGTGCTGGCGCGCAGGACGCGCCCGAACTCATCGCCGTTTGGTGAGGCGGACTGGCCGTTGCCGGCCGGGGTGGCGGGAAGAGGGATGGGTGACGTCATCTTCCATGTACTCCTGTGTGGCGCGTGCGCCCGGCGCGCGCCACGTTCTTACCGCTTTGCTTCGACGTAACCGAGCCGTAGAAGCCGTAGCGTTCCATCGCCGTGGCGATCATCATCTCCAGACTCTCCCGGTCGCGTGCGCCGACGACGGCAAGCTCGTCGGCGCGGGTCAGGACGTAAGGATAGCCGCCCATGATCTGGCACTGATTATGGACGAGGCTGTGTACGAGGTCCACCAGCGCCGGATCTTGCGCCACCCACATGGGAATATCCACGCGGGCCAGCTGCCGCCCCGCCGCCCCGGGATTGAGGTAAAAGAAGCAAACCTCGTTATCGGCGTCGTAAGCGCTGAACTGCTCGTTCTGCTGGGAGATATCGACGAAAACCTTGCTGCGCTGTCCGGGCTCCTTCAGGATATGGCGGAAAAGCTGTACGTCAGTCAGGGCCGAACCGCCCGCCGGGCGCAGCAGGCTGTCGGGCTCGAAGCCCACCTTGTGGATGTCCAGCGTTTGCAGCATGGTAATTACCGAACGCTTGCCCGGCCGGTCGATGTAGCCGGCGAGCAGGCAGCCGCAGTCACGCGCCCGCTGCATCGCCTGCTGCCAGCCAAGGAGCACCCGCCGGCCCTCGTCGTTGCTGCCCGAGCCCACAGGCCAGTAGAGCAGCCGCTGATCGAGCAGGGCCAGAACGGGAAGATCCTCTTCGGTCAGCTCCTGCGCCCGGGCGACCAGCGTTTCGATCTCGGCGAGATCGCGGCGGATATTGACGATAGCGGCGTCGTCAACAAAATCGTCGGCCTCCTTGTCGCCATTGGGGTAGTCGATGACGGGGTAGGTCGTCTGGAAAGGGGCGCATCCCCGCCCGTGGTAATAGATGATAATACCGATATTGATGACGGAGTAGAGGTAGGCGCCGTGGCGGCTGGGCAAGATCTGCGAGCCGTCGCTGGCGATCAGGTTCGCCTGCGCCGGCACAGGCTTAGGATCGATTGCCGCGTTCAGCGGCTCGCGCGCGTCGAGCGGGCGCGCCGAGCGATACCACTTGAGCTTGGGATCGAGGTCGCGCACGGCCGTGCGCAGGCAGGCGTCGATCTTCGACCAGGCTGTGGCGTGTGCTTCCAGCTTTTGCAGCAGATCGTCGAGTAGCTCCCCGCTTTCCTGGCGCAGCTCATAGGCCCCCCGGGCCATTTTCTCAACTTCGTCGCTGAGTTTTTCAAGCTCTAACATCCTGTCGCCCCTCTCCTGCGCCGCCCTCTGGAAGGGCAAAACGCGGCCTGTTGGCAACAGTGTAGCACAAATGAGCTAGCAGGGGCAAGATGTGGGGGTGATCTTCCCCTGAAGCCGATATAGAAGGAAAGGGGTTAAAGGCTCAGGAAGCGCCGCTGTGCGGCAGTTCGAAACGGGTAATCCCCTCGAGGTCGAGCCCTGCCTCGCCGCCCAGAATCGTCCCCATCGCCAGCTGCGCGACCTGGAAAAAGGCCTGCAGATCGTCGATCCGCGCCAGGTAAAAATCAGACAGCTTCTTCTCTTCCGGCGTCAGCTCGTCTTCTGCCGATTTCAGCTTCTCGACGCTATCGCGCAGCACTTCCAGCGCCACCTGCACTTCCCGCCGCTCGCGCGCGTTGACGACGTTGCGGATTACCTGCCAGAGATCGGGCTCTGCCTCGTAATACTTCTTGCGCTCGCCACGCATCCACACTTCGTGGGCCATGCCCCACCGTCCGAGGGAGCGCATATTCATGCTCACCGAGCCTTTGCTGATGCGCAGGCGCTCGGCCAGCTCGTCCAGGGAAAGTGGCTCGGGACTGAGCAGGAGGGTGCCGTACAGGCGCCCCATGACGTCGCTAAAACCGAAAAAACCGGCCAGACGGCCGAATCCGGCTACCGTGCTATCGTTAACAGTCTCGAGACTCTTGTGCATGACTCGCCCTACATTCAAAATGTTTTGAAAGTATAATAACAAGAACGTGGGCGTTGGGCAAGCCTCCCCGGCTCCTGTTTAGCCCTTTCCTATGCGCTGGCTATCAGCGCGATTCCTCTTCTCCCGCGCCGGTCCAGTGCCGGAGCGGCCCGTGGCCCGCGCCCAGGCGCCAGCTCTGGCTTCCGCGCAGGGCCGCCAGCGTATAGCCCCGGCCTCGTTCGATCGCTTCCGGCAAGGGCAGCCCATGCGCCAGTACGGCGGCAATCGCCGCAGATAGCGTGTCGCCGCTGCCGTGAGTATTGTCAGTCTCCAATCGGGGCGACGCCAGAGTCAGGCAGGTATAGCCGTCAAAGAAGAGGTCGGCCATCTGCTCACCGTCGGGAATACCTTTCAGCAGGACGTGCCGGGCGCCCATGCCGTGCAGCGCGCGGGCGGCATGCTCGGCAGCGGCTACGGCGTCTACCGTCTGTCCCGTGAGCAGCGCCGCCTCGGCCCGATTGGGCGTGACCAGCGTCGCCAGGGGCAGCAGCGACTGCCGGTAGGCTTCCGTCACGTCCGGCCCAAACATGGCTTCATGACGATGGTTGACCAGCACCGGATCGACGACCAGCGGCCCCACCCGCTCCGGCGCGCTGGCCTGCCAGAAGCGCAGGCGTTCTGCCACCGCGTGGACCAGCTCGGCCCGGCCGATGAAGCCAGTCTTGATTGCTGCTGCCCCATAATCCTCGAGCACAGCGTCGATTTCTGCGGCGACGAAGCCGGCAGGCAAATAGTGGACGGCCGCGACCCGCACGCTGTTCTGCGCCGTCACCGCCGTCAGGACGCTCATCCCGTAGACGCGCAGCGCTGTGAAGCTCTTCAGGTCGGCCTGGATCCCTGCCGCACCGCCACTGTCGGAGCCGCCGATGGTCAGTACGGGAGGTGGCTGGCTGAAAGTGTCCATAGAGATCACAAAACCCCCGGAAGAAGACTCCGGGGGTTTCATAGCTGCGAAAACGCTTGCTTACATATTCTCGATGATGGCTGTGGCGAATTCAGACGTGCTGAGCTTCGTCGCGCCTTCCATCTGCCGGTGCAGGTCGTAGGTCACTCGCTTCTGCTCAATCGTCCGGGCCATGCCGTCGACGACGAGCTTTGCCGCCTCGTCCCAGCCCATGTATTCCAGCATCATCACGCCGCTGAGAATGAGGCTGCCGGGGTTGACCATATCCTTGCCGGCGTACTTGGGCGCCGTGCCGTGGGTGGCCTCGAAGAGGGCGATGCCATCGCCAATGTTGCCGCCCGGCGCCATGCCCAACCCACCGACCTGGGCGGCGGCGGCGTCGCTCATGTAGTCGCCGTTCAGGTTGAGCGTGGCAATGACGCTGTATTCGTCGGTGCGAGTCAGTAGCTGCTGCAGCATGTTGTCCGCAATGCGGTCTTTGATCACGATCTTGCCCTCAGGGGCCTTGCCATCATAGCGGGACCACAGCTCGTCCTCGGTAATCGTCTGATCGCCGAACTCCTCAGCCGCTACTTCATAGCCCCAGGTCTTGAAGGCGCCTTCGGTGAATTTCATGATGTTACCCTTGTGGACCAGCGTCACACTGTCGCGCCCACGATCGATGGCATACTGGATCGCCTGGCGGACGAGGCGCGCGGTCCCGAACTCGCTGACCGGCTTGATGCCAATAGCCGCGTCGCGGCGCACGTTCTTGCCCAGCTTTTCATTCATGAAGTCGATGAGCGCCTGCGCTTCCGGCGACTCGGCCGGCCATTCAATGCCGGAATAGACGTCTTCGGTATTCTCGCGGTAGATGACGATGTCCATCCTCTCCGGCTCGCGCATGGGACTGGGGGTGCCGGGCAGGTAGCGCACGGGCCGCACGCAGGCATACAGGTCGAGCACCTGGCGCAGGGTCACGTTCAGGCTGCGGAAGCCGCCGCCGATGGGCGTGGTGAGCGGGCCCTTAATGCCAACCAGGAATTCGCGCATCGCCTCGAACGTCTCTTCGGGCATGTAGTCGCCGTTGTACCGTTCAGCTGCTTTCTCTCCGGCGTAGATCTCCATCCAGGCGATTTTGCGACGGCCGCCATAGGCCTTTTCGACAGCCGCGTCCCAGACGCGGAGAGAGGCCGGCGTAATGTCTACGCCGATCCCATCGCCCTCAATAAAGGCAATAACAGGATGGTCCGGCACGATGAGCCGGCCGTTTTCATAGCGGATTTTCTCGCCGTCGGGTACGTTGATCTGTTCGTAGGGCATTTTCGTCATTTCTCCTTCACTTTTTGGCGCTCCCCGGGGTTGGCACTCCTTTTCCAATCCTATCCATTATAGAAAGAGGGTCGCCGCTGTGCCAGCAAGATCGAAGCCTGCGCAGCCGGAGTAAAGAGAAGCCTTAGAAAGAGCGCCGAATCGGTACCGGACGTGTTATCTCGACTGTGCATGCGTTACAATAACGCCGGTTGCGAAGGAGAGCAGGTTTAGTGTTGCGAACACATCGATATTTGTTACTGCTGGTGCTGTTCCTGACGGCCTGTGGCGGCAGCACCAACGGGACTCAAGAGCCGGCCCCAGGCCAGACTACCACGCTTCCTGCTGTGGAGACAGCCACAGCACCCCCGGTGGACCCGACCCCTTCTCCAGCGCCCACGGCAACGGCCGTAGCTCCGGCGACGCCTACTGCCGCGCTCTGGGATCTCCAACCGGTGGCAACCCGCTCCGCGCCGGTGACCGATCTGGCGATCACCGAGGACGATATCTTCATCTACCCGGTGCCCGAAATCTACGAAGGCGACGCGGTGACCTTCCTGGTCCGTCCGGCGGTTCCCGACTTCGTGGATCACACCGCCGTGGGGGTAGACGTTGCGGTTGGCGACGTGCTGAACCTGAGCACGACCCTGACTACCAACAACCTCGCCGGCAGTCCATCGGCTCTCTTCACCTGGGATTGGGACACGCACGGGCAGGTGGGCGAGCACGAGATCACAGTGACCATCGACCCGGCCGATCTGATTGTCGCCGGCGACGAGGACACCACGAACAACCAGGTAACCCTGACGGTTCCCGTCCGTCCGGCGAGCTGGCGACCGGCGCGCGAGCTGGGCGCCGAGTGGCTGACGGCGGAGACCGGCTGCTGCGTTCTGCACGTCGTGCGCGGCACCGCGGCCCATCGCGATCTCGGCCAACTGCAGGAGATGGTCGAGGCGGCTGTACAGAAGGCTTCCACGACGATGGGCGTTGCCCCTCTGGTGACGCCACACTTCTACTTCATCGATCGTGTCATTGGTCAGGGTGGCTACGCCAGCTCGACCATTGTCATCTCCTATCTGGACCGCAATTACGTGGGTGAAGGCGTGGCCGAGTTGATCACCCACGAAGCCGTCCACATTCTCGACCAGCAGTTTGCGCCTAACCGCCTCCCCTCGCTGGCCGAAGGGTTGGCGGTATGGGTCACGGGGGGCCATTATAAGGTTGACGATATTGACCAGCGCGTCCGGGCGCTGCGGGAGACGGGCCTGTACGTGCCCCTGACCCAGCTTTTCGACAACTTCTACACCCAGCAGCACGAAATCGGTTACGTCGAGTCGGCTGGCTTCCTCAACTTCCTCGTCCAGCGCTACGGCTGGGAGCCGGTAAAAGCGTTCTATGCCGGCGCCGCCACCAATGGCGTTGCCACGCCATCTCAGATCGTGGATGGGGCGTTACAGAGGAATTTTGGCCAGACACTGGCAGAGACCGAGAGTGAGTGGCTGGCCTATCTGGAAGGCCTGCCTCGTGATGCGCAGGCCGTCGCCGATCTGCTGGTGACGCTCCGCTACTACGACCTCGTCCGTGACTACCAGCTGCAGTTTGACCCGACGGCGCACTTCCTGCAGGCCTGGTTGCCTTACCCGCGCGATCTGGAAGAGCGGGGGCTCACGGCTGACCTGAACCGGCATCCATCGACGCCGTTGCATATTACGCTCGAAGTCATGTTCCTGGCGGTCGATCGCGCCATCCGTGGCGGCGATTACGGCGAAGCCAACCTGATCCTCGACAGTATCGAACGGGCGCTGAACAACGACGGCGTTTTTGTCGATCCGCTGGGCATGGATTACAACCGGATTGTGATCAAGCTTGCCGCGGTGGGCGTCGAGGTGCACCAGCTGGAGCTGGATGGCAACCAGGCCGTGGCCCTGGTCACTGAAGGTCGCCGCGCTAATCTGCGGGAGATGACCCTCTTCCTGCGCAATCGGACCTGGGTATTGATCAACTAGATCGGCGTGAACCATTTTTGGATTTATGCTACAATGCGCTGACATGCGAGGGCCTGCCTGCCGGGCCTCCAGTTTACGAGCGAGAAGGTGAGAATATGATTGAGGTCGTAATAGACAGCATTCGCATCAGTCTGGTCTCGCAGCATCGGATTGTGATGCTGAAGGACATGGAGAGCGAGCAGCAGCTGGCGATCTGGATTGGTCCATGCGAGGCTGAGGCGATCACGATCGAGCTGCAGAACACCAAAGTAGCCCGGCCGCTGACCCACGATCTACTCAGAAACACAATCGAAGCGATGGACGGCACCGTAACGCGCATTGTGGTGAATGACCTGCGCGAAGCCGTTTTTTATGCCACACTCTACGTGGAGGTCAACGGCGAGGAAAAAGAGATCGACTGCCGCCCGTCCGACGCCATTGCCCTCGCCGTACGTACAAAGGTTCCCATTTTCGTCGAGGAGCATGTTCTCGAGGAGGCTGGTATCCTGCCCGAGCCGGATATCCAGGAGACACAGGGTGGCGACGATGAGCCTGAGAGCCTGGACGCCTTTTCTGATTTCGTCGATACGCTGGATTTCGACGACCTGGACGAATCCTGACTTTCCGGGCCGGCTCCTGTCTGTCCGGATCAACCCAGCCACCATCTGAACGTGGAACGTGAGGTGCCCCCCACGTTTCACGTTTTTTATCCCGTCATTGGTGAGGTACGTGCATGAGCGCTGTGGACCGGCTACCCCCACATAGCATCGAGGCGGAAGAGGCCGTCCTGGGTTCGTTGTTGATCGATCCGGATGCCATCCTGGAAGTGGCTTCCTTCCTCAAGCCGGACGCCTTTTACCGCGAGCAGAATCGTTGGGTCTACGAGGCTATTCTCGACCTGCACAACCGGGAGGAGCCGCTGGACTTTGTTACGCTGACGGAGAGCCTCCGGCAGCGCGAACAACTCGAAGATGTGGGCGGTGAAGCCTATCTGATCAGCCTGCTCAACGCCGTGCCTACCTCGATCAATGCCCGCAGCTATGGCCGCATTGTCGAGGCCGCCTCGGTACGCCGCCGGTTGATTAAGGCGGCGGGCGCCATTGCCGACCTGGCCTACGACCAGGACGAGGACATCAACGTGGTGCTCGACCGCTCGGAGCAGGCGCTGTTCAGCATCAGCGAAGAGCGCACGACGCGCGACCTCGTTCCCGTCCGGGAGATTGCCCGTAGTTATCTCGACCGCATTGAGGATCTGGCGGCGCGCGGCGATGAGATGATCGGAATTCCCACCGGTTATGTCGATATCGACCGCATCCTGAGCGGCCTGAACAAGTCGGACCTCCTTATCGTCGCTGCCCGGCCCGGCATGGGCAAGACCAGCTTCCAGATCGGCATGGCCCTGCACGCCGGGTTGCGGCACGGCAAGCGTGTCGCTATCTTTAACCTGGAGATGTCCGGCGAGCAGCTGGTTCAGCGGATGATCGCTGCCGAGACGCACATCGACTCCCAGCGCCTGCGTCGTGGCGATCTCCACGAAAAGGAATGGCCTCTCTTTTACGAGGCCGTTGGGCGACTCTCGGAAACCAAAATCTTTATCGACGACACGCCCTCCATTACACCCTTACAGCTTCGCACCAAGTGCCGGCGGCTCTACGCCGAGCACGGGCTGGACCTGGTCATGATCGACTACTTGCAGCTCATGCAGGCGGAACGAACGAGTAACAACCGCGTGCAGGAGATCAGCGAGATCTCGCGGGGCCTGAAAGCGCTGGCGCGCGAGCTGGACGTGCCCGTCGTTGCCGCCTCTCAGCTCAGCCGTGCTGTGGAGAATCGCCAGGACAAACGGCCGCAGCTCTCGGATTTGAGAGACAGCGGCAGCATTGAGCAAGATTCGGACATCGTCATGTTCATTTATCGTGACGAGTATTACAATCCGGAAACGACCGAACGACCCAACATTGCCGAGATCAACATTGCCAAGCACCGTAACGGGCCGACCGGCGTGATCGATCTGTACTGGCATGGCAAGCTGGCTACCTTCCGCAACCTCCAGCGGCAGGAGATCAAGCTGTAAGGAATCATGAGATGAAGGGCTTTGCAGGTTTTCCAGATGGCAAGCTGCGCGTAACGCCGGTCCCCAATCTGTTCTTTAGCGACCTGCTGCCCATCATCGACCATATTGCCGAACTCAAGGTAACGCTCTACGCCTTCTGGGGATTGGGGCAAAAAGAAGGCGCTGTGCGCTACCTGCGGCTGGCCGACTTTCTGGGCGATAATGAGTTCATGAGGGGGCTCGGTCCCACGCCGACGATAGCCGCCGAGGCCCTGATGGATGGGATTGAACGGGCCGTGGCCCGTGGCACGTTCCTGCACATTAACGTGGAAAGCGCCGACGGCAAGTCGGACCTTTACTTTCTGAATACGGAAAAGGGCCGTGCAGCGGTCGAGGGGTTAACGCGCGGCGAGTGGCGCCCGGGGCCCGCCAGCGAAGAGGGCGTTTCCCTGCTGGTCGAGCGGCCGAACATCTTCGTGCTCTACGAGCAGAACATCGGCCCGCTGACGCCGATCATTGCCGACGAGCTGCGTGACGCCGAGCAGACTTACCCGCTGCACTGGATTGAAGAAGCGATTGAAGAGGCGGTAGAAAACAACGTACGCAAATGGCGCTATGTGCTGGCGATTCTCGAACGCTGGCGCCAGGAAGGGAAGCGCGAAAGTGAAATCGACCGGCGAGATACTCCACGAAATCTACGCAACCAGATCCCCGATGAATACCGGGATATCATCAAACGGTGATCCGCCGCCACCAGATGAACCGGGGGGCGGGAAGCCAGACTGCCCGCACTGCGGCGGTCTTGGTTTTGTCGTGCCAGACGTGGGGCCAGAACATCCCAGCTTCGGCCGGGCCGTGCCCTGTTCCTGTCGCGCAGCCGAGCTGGAAGCGCGGCGACACGAGCAGCTCATGCGGTTCAGCCAGCTCGGCGGGCTCGCCGAGAGCACCTTCGACAACTTCATTCCCGAGGGGCACGGCCTGAACGAGGCCAGGCGCCGCAACCTGCGCATCGCCTACGAGACGGCCCGCGCTTATGCCGAGAACCCGGAGGGCTGGCTCGTTCTGAAAGGCGGCTATGGCTGCGGCAAGACCCACCTGGCGGCAGCCATAGCCAATTACCGTCTGGAGCATGGGCAGCCGGTGCTCTTCGTCAACACCCCGGATCTGCTGGATCACCTGCGCGGAGCCTACAACCCAAACGCCACGACCGGCTACGACCAGCGCTTCGAGCAGGTGCGCAACGCTGCCCTGCTCGTCCTCGACGACCTGGGCACGCAGAGCAATACGGAGTGGGCCCAGGAAAAGCTTTACCAGATCTTCAACTATCGCTACAATGCCCGGCTGCCAACCGTGATCACGACCAACGTCGAGCTGGAATCGCTGGAGCCGCGCATCCGTTCCCGCGTCGTCGATCCGGGACTCGTACAGGTGGTACACATCCTGGCTCACGACTTCCGGGGAACGGGCATCGGCAAAGACCACTCGGACCTCTCCACACTCAACCTGCTCTCCGACAAGACGTTCGAGAACTTCGACCTGCGCGAGCAGGAATTGCCGCGCGCCGAGGCCGATAACCTGCGCCGCGCCCTGCAGACAGCACGCGACTACGCCGCCGATCCCCAGGGCTGGCTCGTCTTCAACAGCGTCGCCTATGGCAACGGCAAGACCCATCTCGCCGCGGCGATTGCCAACACAGTGATCAACCAGGGCCGGCCGGTGCTCTTTATCGTCGTTCCCGATCTGCTGGACCATCTGCGCACGACCTACAACCCGGCTGCCGGTGTCCGCTACGACAAGCGTTTTGAGGAAGTAAAGACGGCCGACCTGCTGGTATTGGACGATCTGGGCACGGAGAGCGCCACGCCCTGGGCTCGCGAGAAGCTCTACCAGATCTTCAACTATCGCTACAACGCCCGCCTGGCCACCGTCATCACCACTGCGCTGCGCGTTGACGACATCGACCCGAAGCTGCGCGCGCGCATGCTCGACGTCACCCGCTGCACCTTCTTCACGCTGGAGGTGCCGACCTATGTCGGCAAGCGGTACCGGCGCAGGAGCCGCTAGGACGGGCTGTTCGCTTCCGGCCGAACGGGGAGCCTAAGGCGCGGGGATGATCAAAACGTCGCCGGGCCGGAGCCTGTCGGGGTTCGCCAGCCCGTTTGCCGCAATAAGGGCCTCGACGGAGACGCCGAACTGGCGGGCGATTCGGGTGAGGTTGTCGCCGGGCTGCACCTGGTAGCTTTGTGGCGTCGCCGTGGGCAGCGGCGTGACGGTTGGGGCCGGGAGCGCGCCTTCTTCGGTCGCCGTGGGAGCGGCGCCAGAAGTCGTGGAGGGCGTCACGGTTGCTGCTGGAGGTGGGCTCGGCGTGGAGATGGGCGGGACGTTACCCGCCTCCGGCGTGTCCCAGCCCAGCACCGCCGGCACAACCCGCTCGAAGATGAATGGCCGGCCCGCGGCGACGACCAGCACGGCAAGCAGCATCATGCCAACGAGAACCATGAACTTGACCAGCTCCCCGGCGCTCTCGTGCTGCTCGTCGTCGGGTCTCAATTCTCACCTTTCCTCTTAATCCCAGACCGGACCAACGGCTAGTGTAGCACAGGCGGGCAGGGGCGGGAATGGTACGTTTGTTTGCCGGTCAGGGGCCAACCAGCTCGGCGACGGCGCTGTCCAGCGGCGCGCCCGCGTCCGATTCCTGGGCCAGCACCCAATCGACCAGCGGCTGCCTCCAATCGATCCCGGTGTTGTACGCCTCAGGGTCGTAGGCAGCGAGCATCCTGTAACCATCGCCTCCGGCGTAGAGGAAGTCGGTGGTCAGCAGGTGGTAGGTGGCGTCGGGATCAATCGGCTCGCCATTGTCGAGCTGCCAGCGAAAACTCTCGCGGTGGGCGCCGGCAATCTCGGCCTGCCCAAAGGAGAGAACGTCTTCCAGCTCGTCGCCGGAAAGCGTGACGTCCACCAGCACATTGTTGAAGGGCAGCACGCCGATAATGTCGGCAAAGGTCAGCGGGCCGGCGGGCAGCCCGGCGCGGAATCCGCCCGGATTGGTCAGGGCCACGTTGGCCTGCGGGTAGGCCAGCAGCCAGGTCGCGGGCACGAGCCGGCGCAGCCGGTCGCTTTCGCGCGGCAGCCCCTGCTCGCTGAAACCCAACACGACCTCCAACTCGGCGTCGGTCAGCTCGCGCCAGCGGGCCACAATCCCGGCAATCGCCGGGTCGGGCGCATCGGCCGGCTCGTTCTCCACCACCTCGTAGCTGACGTCGATAACTTCATCGCCGGCCGGATCAAAGGTCAGCGTGACCGTGGCGTAGCTGGTGAAGTGGTAGCCCCCCTCGACCAGCACGATCCCGTTCACCTCCTGTGCAAAAAGCTCGTTGCAGTGGCCGCCGCCCATCAGGGCAATGTCCAGGTCGGCGACCGCCTGCGCCAGGGGCACCAGCTCGGCTTCGCAGAGATGGCCGGCGACGAGCAGTAGCTCTGCGCCCTCCTCTCGCGCCGCCGGGACCACCTCGCGGAGAGCGTCCTCATAGTCAATGAAGTCGAATCCACTGATATTTGCCGGATTGGTCGTCGTGCGCGTGCGCTGCGTGGTGAGGCCGATGATGCCCACTTGCACGCCCGCTACGTCCACGATGGTATAGGGAGCAATGCCCCACTCGGTGGGCAGCTCCCCGTTCGTCGCGCGCAGGTTGGCGCTGAGGAGGGGGAAATCACTCTCCAGGGTCCGCGCCCGCAGGGCGTCGAGTCCAAAGTCGAACTCGTGGTTCCCGACGGCGGCGGCGGCATAACCCATGCCGTTCATCACCTCCACCATGCCCTCGCCCTCGAACCAGGTGGAGATCGCCGGACCGGTCCACATGTCGCCGCCGCTGAGCGCCAGGTAGGGACCATCGGGGTCGTAGCCCGCCTCCTGCCAGTTGGCGAGCATACTCGCGGCGCCTTCGCCCTCCGCCATCCCTTCCATCCAGCCGTGCTCGTCGTTGGTATAGAAGATGGTAATTGTCAGCGGTCCGGCCGGAGTGTCCGCCGTTACCGGCGCCGTCGTCGCTACCGGCAGATTCGTCGGCGTGGGCGCCGCTGTCGGCTGCGGTGCCGTCTCTTGTTCCGCTGATGGCGACACCGCGGGCGTCGAAGTGCCCGAGCGCAGAGCGCCGGGCGTTCTGGCGCCGGCCGGCGCCTCGCGGGTGGGGCCGGCCGGCGTCTGGCAGCCGGCCACCAACATCAGCAAGAGAAGCCAGCTAACCAGAACGGCTCGTTTCATGGCAGCGCCGATGCCTCCTCGACGGTAAGCACGGCGCCGTTGATCGAGCGTCCCGCCGCGCTGCAGAGGGTAATGACAATCCGGGGAATCGCCTGCCGCTCGGCCTCGTCCGGGTCGATGCTACGCAGTAGCGCGTTCACGCGCAGGCCATAGGCCGCATACTCGCGAGCACACTCGCGGGTGAAGCCGGCGATCCCTGCCTGGCTGGCGCAGAAGGCCGCCCGTTGCTCCCAGGGCAGGGCGACCCCCGCGACAGAGGCGATGTTGACGATGTTGCCGCCCCGTTCCCCGTTCTCGTCGGCCATCACGCGCCCGACGAGCTGGCTCATAAAGAAGGCGCCCTTCAGATTGACGTCCAGACAGCGATCCCAGTCCCACTCGTCCATCTTGAGCACGGTGGAAGCCGGGATGACGCGCGCGTTGTTGACCAGGATGTCGAGCCGGCCCCACTCCGCGCGCGTCGCCTCGATCAACTGGACGCAATGGAACTTGTTGGACACGTCGGCGTCCACCGCCAAGGCAAGCCCTCCCGCTTGGCGGATCGCCGCGGCGACCCGTTCCGCCCGGTCGGGATTGATGTCGTTGACGGCAACGCGCGCCCCCGCGGCGGCGAGAGCCAGGGCAATGGCCTCGCCTGTGCCCTGGCCCGCGCCTGTCACAATAGCTACTTTACCTTCCAACGGTGCGCTACCCAGCTTCGTCCAGCACGGCGATGCCGGGCAGCTCGTCGCCCTGAAGCATCTCCAGGCTGGCGCCGCCGCCGGTGCTGACGTGCGTCATACGCTCGGTCAGGCCGGCCTGCCCGACGGCTGCCGCCGAATCGCCGCCGCCGATGACGACTTCCGTGCCGTCCTCGGCCAGCTCCGCCAGTGCTTCGGCCAGCGCCCGCGTGCCGCGCGCGAACTGCTCCACCTCGAAGACGCCCATCGGGCCGTTCCACACGACCAGCGCCGTGCCCTTCACCCTGGTCTTGAAGTTCTCAACCGTCTCCGGGCCGATATCCAGCGCCATCTTCGTGGCCGGGATATCCTCCACCGGGCGGACCTCCGCCTCGGCCTCGGCGCTCATCTCGTCGGCGACAACCACGTCTACGGGCAGCACCAGCCGCGCGCCCGCCGTCTCCAGCAGCCGCCGGGCCTCGGGAATCGCTTCCGCTTCGACGAGCGAGCGGCCCAGCTCGAACCCCTTCGCGGCGAGGAAGGTATTGGCCATGCCGCCGCCGATGAGAATGGTGTCGGCTTTCTGCAGCAGATTGTCGATCAACTTGATCTTGTCCGAAATCTTGGCGCCGCCCATGATTGCCACGTAGGGGTGGGGCGGGTTGGTGGCGGCCCGGCCCAGAGCAGATATTTCCTTGCCCATCAGATAGCCGGCTACGGCTGCGCCGCCCTTGGCCTGCACCGCGCGCGCCATGCCCTCGGTGCTGGCGTGGGCGCGGTGGGCCGAGCCGAACGCGTCGTTCACGTAGACATCGGCCAGATCGGCAAGCTGCCGCGATAGCTCCGCGTCGTTTTTCGTTTCACCCGGCTCGAAACGGGTGTTTTCCAGCAGGAGGACGTCGCCGGGCTGCAGCTTGCTGGCTGCCTCCTGGACTTCCGGCCCGACGACCGCACCGACCGTCTTCACCGGCCGGCCTAACAGCTCCTCCAGCCTTTTCGCCACCGGAGCCATCGAGAACTGCCTGTCTGCGGCTGACTTGGGGCGGCCCAGGTGAGAAGCCAGGATCAGGGCAGCGCCGTGGTCAAGCAGGTAGTTGAGCGTCGGGAGCGAGGCACGGATGCGTGTATCGTCCGTCACGGTAATGTCGTCGTTGGGATCCTTGCTGCTCAGCGGAACGTTAAAGTCTACCCGCACGAACACCTTCTTGCCCTGAACGTCGATATCTTCAATGGTCTTCTTGTTCACTGTCAACTCCTCGTAAACTCAGTCAAGGTGGAATAGCCTGCCGATGCAGGACTTATAAACAATCTGTGAAACAGCTCCCGCGCGTCGATGGGACGCTCCCCGAATTATAGTGAAGAAACGGGAGACGGTGTAATCAGCGGGGCCGGTAGCGGCGCACCTCGAGCCGGTAAAACGGCTGCTGCTGCACCAATGTCCAGTGCTCATCCAACCAGGCTTCGGCCGGCGCCGACGGTATGTCCATTCCGGGGTAGCGGTGAACGATGATCCAGATTTCGTCACTCTCTACTGCCGTCGCCGCCAGCGCTTCGAGGTCACCTGTCTCCGGTACTGAGCGCTCCGCGTAATACAGATAGGGGAAGTCATTCCAGCGGGGATCGAGCCAGATCGTCCCATCTGACGCCAGCTCGCTCTCCACGTAGGCTGTAGCGCCGCGCCAATCGTCCTTCGGCTGCGCCAGCGCGAGCAGGGTAGCGAACAGGGACACGCCCAGCGCCAGCGGCAGCAGCCGGCGCCGCCACACTTCTGCCTTCATGGTCAGCCAGGCCAGGAGCAGCAACACGAAAGGCCAGCCGGTGACCAGAACGCGCTTTACGGTGAAGAAGCGGGGGATGACCATCAGCGCGGCGACGAACAGGAAGCCGAGCAATATGGCAACTGTGGCGGCCCGCCGCCAGCGCCGATTCTCCAGCAGCCTGCTCCCGAGCAGGCCTGCCAGGGCAATCACCACGGCTGCTGCCAGTAAGCCGGCAGCGAAGTGGCCGGCGCCCAGACGCGACAGGCCGAGCGCGTCCCGCAGCCTCGCAAAGATAAAGACATTGCCGATTGAGCCGCCAAGCGATTGGAGGAGGTAATCCCACCAGCCGCGATAGAGCAACCACCCGCCCAATGAACCGGCGAGCCAACCGGCCAACGGCCCTGCCCGCCGGCCCTGCCGCCACCAGGCGACAAGCCACAGCGCACTGAGCGCGACCCACAGGGGCAGCATGGCATAGTCAAAATAGAGGCCGGCACCCAGAGCGCCGGCGGCCACGACAATGCCCACTGGATGGTTCCAGACGAGCGCGAGCGCGTAGAGCAGCGCGAAGAAGGTGACAAAGATGTGCATCCGCGCTTCCTGTGCGTACCACACGTCCAGCGGAGAGAGCGCCAGCAATGCGGCTGCCAGCAGCGCAACCGTGCGTCCGGCGAGCGTGCGGGCCAGCAGATAGAGCAGGCCGATTCCGGCGACCGAGGCGGCTACCGACGGCAGGCGCACGGCGGCTTCTCCGTTGCCGGCGATGCGCACCCAGTAGTGCAGCATCACGTAATAGAGCGGCGGATGCGGCCCTTCCACAAATACCGGCTCTGCGAGCTCCTCCCGCTCCGCCTGGAAGACGCTATATGCTTCGTCAAGCCACAGACTCTTCGTGCCCACGGACGGCGCGCGCAACAACAGTGCGAGGCCGAAGATCAGCAGCAGCCGCTGGCTGTGCGACAGCTTAGGCATCCCCCGTCCCATCTTTGAGCACGATCTGCGTCCCGCCCAGTGGGGAGTAGCGGGCGTCCAGCCCTTCGATGTTGAGGCTCTGTTTGATCTGCCGGATGCGCGGCAGCATCGCCGGGAGACCGGCGCCGTAATGTTTGCCGACGCCGGCCTGGGTCACGTCGCGCAGCGTCTGTTCGCCCATGATGAACTCGACGGCTGCGGCCCAGGCGGCCGGCGCGTCCAATTCAGGTTTCGCCGTGCGCCGGAAATCGCTCCACAGCCGCCACGCTCCCGCCAGGGAGAGGACTCCATAGGTGCGGTGCTGCAAGCCGGGGAGAAAGAGCGCCGCCACCGGGTCGGTCACTGCCTTTGCGCGCAGAGGGAGTTGTAGATTGCCCGCGAAAAGCGCCACCGGCAGAATCCAGGGTTCCTGCGGCAGCTCTCCCTCGGGTGTGTGCCTCCCGGCGGCGAGCAGGATGCCCTGGGCACGGGCTTCCGTCAGCGGGAAATCGGCCGCCGCCGGGTTGACGGCGACAACGCGCCACGCCGCCCGGTAGCGGCGCAGCTGCACGGAGACGAGATCTGCCGCTGTGTAGCTGCCATCCTCCTGCGCCGGGTCAGGCCAGACGAACTCCACGTGCACGTATTTGCCCTTTTCCGTCTCGATGGCCCGCGTCACGGCCACCTGTTCCCGGCCCAGTACGGTCTTCAAGAGCAGATCAAAGACCGGCGAGCCGAAGAGACGGTGCAGAATGGCTGCTTCGCTGCGGGGCACTAGCAGCGCGCCCAGCGCCCGGTCATCCTCGCCGACGGTGGCGTCGATGAGCTGCTCGACCACGGGCCAGATAACGTTGCGTACGGTTTCTGCTGTCGCCATGCCTGCACCTTCACGCGCCTCGCGCGCCGCGGGGTATCGTATGGGGCAGCGCGGGCTTTGTCAACTGTCCGCTACCGGTAGGATGCGGTTCTGACTTTCGCGGGTTGGCTAAAGGGTAGCCGCGCTTTCCTAAGCGCGCCGGCGGCGGAAGAGCGCGGATAGAATCCGCTACTACCAGAAGGGGCGAAAAAACGAATCGCATCCCTACCAGTCGTGGACCGCCTGCAATCGTCGATAAGGATGAGTTATGCCAGAGATATCTTACGATAAGTAGCGGGTGGGAACGTGACATTCGTCACTTGTTGTTGTCGCCTGTGGGGAAGGAAAATGGGCCTGAGAATGAAGCGATCCCTGTCTTGTGAGGAACGGCCGTGCTAGATGCCCACCAACTCAACGTCTTCCTGACCGCAGCAGAGACTCTGAACTTTACCGAAGCGGCGCGCTTGCTGAACATGACCCAGCCCAGCGTCAGCCAGCACGTGCAGACGCTGGAACAGCACTTCCGCTCGCCCCTGTTCGTGCGCAGTGGGCGCCAGCTCTCCCTGACGGATGCCGGCCTGGCCCTGGTCCCCCTGGCCCGGCAGATGGTCCGGCTCTCCGTGCGTATTGACGAGACGATGGCCTCGCTGAAGGGCTCGGTCTACGGTCACCTGCGTATTGGCTGCAGCACCACTTCGGGCAAATACATCCTGCCGCTGCTCCTGAGCCCCTTCCTGCGCCGGCATCCCGGCGTCCAGGCAACCTGCCAGGTCTCCTCGCAGCAGCGTGCGCTGGAAGATCTGTGTGAAGGTCGTGTCCATCTGGCGCTCGCCTGCCCCCATGAGTGTGCCCGGCGTGATGTCGAATACCGCCTCCTCTTCACCGATCCACTCGTTCTGCTCGTCTATGATGATCATCCCTGGGCCCGGCGGCGCCGGATCGACCCGGAGGAGCTGCGCGACGTCAATATGATCATGCGCGAAGAGGGCTCGGGCACCTACGACGCCGTCAGCCGCGGCCTGCGCAGCGTGGGGCTGGAAGTCGCCGACCTGAACGTCATTCTCACCCTCGGCAACAGCGAAGCCATCGCCCTCGCCGTCCAGCAGGGCGTGGGCGCTGGCTACGTTTCCCGATTTGTGGCCGATCGTATGGTGAAAGAAGGGGTGCAGGTTGTGGACGTGCGCGGTCTCTCGCTCCGCCAGGACGTCTATCTGGTGCAGAGCAGACGCCACGAAACGACGACCGCCCAGGCCGCCTTCTGGAAGTTCGTTACCGATCCGCAGAATCCGCTAATCGACGACTATCTATGGGACACAGAGCACGTCGGCGATGTCGATGCTGTACTCAGCGTTGAGGTTATTTAGCTCCTGAAGGCGTTGGGCAGTTGTGCCGAGGCGGTTGGCGATACTGTAAGCTGTGTCGCCCGGCCGGATCACATAGGGGCGGGAACCAGAGCAGTAGGCGGGGTTGGCCACTGGTAGCCTTAAGGTAGCGCCGGGCGTCAGGTCGTGAGCGTCGATACCACGTTCGGCCATCAGCTCAATCGACGTCGTCTGTTTCGTCGTAATCTTGTAGAGCGTGTCATCCGCCGCGACGACATAGTCGATGAAGATAATGGGCTCTACGCCCGGGACGACGCCCTGACCCGTCGTCACCTGCGGCGCGACAGCCGGTGGAGGCGCCTCGGTGGGCTGCACCTGCACCTCGACAACGGGCTCTGTCGTAGCCGTCGGCACCACCGGTTGAAACTCAGTCGTCGGCTGCTGGTCGGGGAGGAGGGGCGGCTGCGGCTGTTGGCCCGGCAGCATGACGGCGCTGGCCGGGTTCTGGTTGACGTAGACGGTCGTGTTGTCAATTGCCAGAGGGACGCCCAACAGGTTAGGGTCGGTTCCGCCATCCGTGGGCGGCGTGTCATCTCCCCCGCCCACAAATTGGCTGAACAGCAGGAACGCGCCGATAGCCATGATCGTGGCGGCAACTATGAGAAATAGAAGGACTCGGCTGCGCATCGTATCCCCTTTTATTTGGTTAATACTTATGTTAAGATTAACCGGGATGATTGTCAACCCAACCGAAAGTACCGAGGTGGGAGGGCGGCGAGCAGGAGACGGCGATGATTTACCTGCGAGAGAAACTGGAAGAACTGGAAGCGGCGATCCTCGCCCCCTATGCACTGCTCAGCAAGAACTCGCGGGGGCGACTCCACCCGGAGAATGAGTCCAGATCGCGGACCGCCTTCCAGCGGGACCGCGACCGCATCATCCACACGACGGCGTTCCGGCGCCTGGAGTATAAGACCCAGGTCTTTGTCTTCTACGAAGGCGATCATTACCGGACTCGGCTGACGCACACGCTGGAAGTGGCCCAGCTTGGCCGGTCGATAGCGCGTGGTCTGGGCGCCAACGAGGATCTGGCCGAGGCGATCTGCCTGGCGCACGATCTCGGCCATGCCCCGTTTGGACACGCCGGCGAGCACGCGCTGAACATCATGATGGCCGACCATGGCGGCTTCAACCACAATACACAGAGCTATCGTGTCGTTACCGAGCTGGAGAATCGCTACCCGGGCTTCCGCGGGCTGAACCTGACCTATGAGACCCGCGAGGGGATGCTGAAGCACGAAACGGACTACGACCAGAGCGAAGCGACCGAGTACGAGCCGGATAAGCGGGCTTCCGTGGAAGCGCAGATCGCCAACGTGGCCGACGAGATGGCCTACAATGCCCACGACCTGGACGACGGTCTGCGGGCAGGCCTTTTCACCCCGCGCGACCTCGAGGAGCTGGACATCTGGCGGCTGCTTATCGAGACCATCCCCATCAAGTGGAATGGACAACCGTTCGACGACATCGCCCGGCGCGGAATCATTCGCGAGCTGATCGGCGCCTGCGTCGTAGATGTGGTTACGACCACGTCCAAAGTGTTGGAGGACAACAAGCTGGATTCGCCGCTCGCCGTGCAGCAGTATGACGGCAACGTCGTCGGCTATTCGCCAGAGATGGGGCGTATGGTCCGGCAGCTAAAGGACTATCTGTACGAGAACATGTACCGCCACTATCGGCTCGTCCGCATGCAGGTCAAGGCGGAACGTTTCGTCGCCGCCCTCTTTGAGGCCTACGTGGCTGAGCCGGGCATGTTACCCATGAAGACACAGCAGCAGCTGGAAAACCTGCCGGTAGAACGCGTCGTCTGTGACTACATCGCGGGTATGACGGACCGTTATGCGCTGGAGGAGTGGGAGAAGCTGTTCGACCCCTACCGCAATGCCTAGACGGCAACAGGGGGAGTAAAGAAAAAGACGCGGCCGCCGGGCCGCGTCTTGTCAGTTCCGGGTGGGGACGAGCGGCTAAAAGTCGAGCATCTCGTCGATGTGACCCTGGATGTCAGGCTCGTCAAAATCCCCTTCTTTCGCCCACGCCGACAGCTCGACGACAAACTGCTCGAAGAAGCTCTTCGGCGGCAGGGAGCCTGCGCCATAGGCCATGTTGGTGATCTCGGCGTTGACGATCAGGGTCGCCGTCTCCAGAACAATTGTCTCGCCTTCGCGCGCCAGAATCGGCTCGCCCTTTGGCGCCAGCTTGGCCTTCAGCGCTTCGTCGAAGAAGGCGTGGTCGCTCATAATGACCTTGGTTACCGTGCGGATATCGTTCTTGTCGAAGAGCCAGACTTCGAAGGCGGTGACGTTCTTCGGCGTATCCATACCGATCGTTTCGGAGATGCCCACGCCACACTCGCCGAGGAAATCGCCCTGTGCGTTCTCGATGCTGAAGGAGTCGTCATAGGTGTCGTGACCGCGCTGGTACTCCGTGCGGAAGCGGGCAATCGGCGTCGCTGCCAGTTGCTGTTCTGGCGCGTAGTACGGGGGGGCGGCTGACGGCTCTCGGTCTACGGCGCCATAGCGCTGGGAAACGGCCGGCGCCGGGCCCGAAGAGCGGCGCATCAGGTATAGAACGGCGATGAGAAGGCCGGCAAAGAGCAGCACGAGGAGCAAGACGAGCAGCAGGCTGCCCAGCCCGCCCCCTTCCTCTTCAGGGCTTTCCTGCGGGGGCGCCGCCACGGCGGCGCAACCCTGGTTGTTGTTGAGCACCGAGGCGAGTAGCTCCAGCTGCTGTGCGGTGAGCGGATCGATGGCGCGCCGGGTCGCCGACAGCTCGCAGATAGCCGTCGGCGCCTCCTCCCATCCGGCGAATGCATTCTGCGCAAAGGCGGCATCATTTGTCACAGCGTAAGTGCGGGCGACAGCCGTCAGGTAGTGATCCTGGTAAACGTCCAGCAGATCCTGAGGGCCTGCTCCTGTGTATTCGACGGGCGTAAGATACCAGCCAAAAAGAAATAGTCCGATGGCGAACCCGGCGATAAAGGCGATCGCAGCCAGGAGAAGTGGCTGCCTTTGCATTGATTCCATTGGTCACCTACCTTTGCTGTGCACTCAGGATCCAGCACTTCTTCAACGCGCTTTTGCCGACCCTCCCATGCGCTGTATCTTACCATAAGACAAGGGCCAGGCAAAGATAATTCCGGCCGACGGGACTATCGGACTACTTTCTGGGCGCCTCCCGGCATTACTGTTTGTCTGGAAGCTATGGTATACTTTCGCTGGTTTTCGTGACCGGGAAGCACAACCTGAGAAATGCAACGAGGCAGTCACAGAACATGAAACACTTTCTCTCCCTGGCCGATTTCACCCCTGAACAGATAGACGAACTGCTCCAGCTGGGGTTGCGCCTGAAGGAAGAGTGGCGCAGCGGCGGCAATAAGCCAGTACTGGCGGGAAAAAGCCTGGCGCTCGTCTTCATGAAACCCTCCCTGCGCACCCGTGTCTCCTTTGAGATGGCGATGGTGCGCCTTGGCGGTTACGCCTTCTATCTCTCGCCGAACGAGATCAAGCTGGGCAACCGGGAAAGCGTGCCCGACGCGGCCCGCGTTCTGTCCAGCTACGTCGATTGCATTATGGCCCGCGTTTACGAGCACGACCATATCTTGCAGCTGGCCGAATACAGCTCGGTACCGGTCATCAACGGCCTGTCGGACTACAACCACCCGGCGCAGGGGCTGGCCGACCTGTTCACGATTCTGGAGGTGAAGGGCCGCCTGCGGGGGTTGAAGGTCGCGTTTGTCGGCGACGGCAACAACGTCGCCCGCTCCCTGCTCTTCGGGGCGATGAAGACGGGCATGAACTTCGCCATTGCCTCGCCCGCAGGCTATACTCTCGGCGACGACGACAGGGAAAAAGCGCTGGCCATGCGCATCGACCCGGAGCAGACGGTGACTTTCGTCACCGATCCGGCCGAGGCGGTCCGCGGAGCCGATGTCGTCTACACTGACGTCTGGACGAGCATGGGCCAGGAGGCAGAGAGCGGCCGTCGCCTGCAGGTCTTCGTGTCCTACCAGGTCAACGAGGAACTTGTGGCGCAGGCCAACGAGGACTGCATTGTCATGCACTGTCTGCCGGCCCATCGCGGCGAGGAGATCACCGACGCCGTCGCCGACGGGCCGCATTCGGTGCTCTGGCAGCAGGCGGAAAACCGCATGCACGCGCAAAAGGCGATTCTGGTTAAGCTGCTGGCCTGAACGCCAGAATCGCCGAGGGAAGAGAGAGGTATCAGGTGGCAGGAGATCGCGCTCGTTACGACAGGGCCTTAAGCATGGGCCATTCCTATAGCTGGGATCAACGCTGGCGAGAGGCGATCGAGCAGTTTAAGGTTGCCGCGGACGAGTTTCCAGAGGAACCCGCACCTTATGCCGGGCTCGGCATGGCTTACGTCGAGCTGGACGAGCTGAAGGAGGCGCTGGAGAGCTATAAGCTCGCGGCGCGCCTGTCGCGTGGCGAGGTGATCTATCTGCGTCAGGTCGCCGACGTGCAGGAGCGGCTGGGGCAGTCCGAAGCGGCCGGGCAGACCTACATGGCTATGGGCGAACTCCAGCTGAAGCGCGGCGCCCACGACGACGCGGCCCACAACTGGAACCGGGCCATCCACCTGGCGCCTAATCTCCTCGGCGCTCACCAGCGGCTGGCGCACTACTACACCCAGCAGGGCCAGGCGCGCGCCGCCATTCGCGAGCATCTGGCAATTGCCCGCCTGCTCCAGGCCAGAGGCGATCAGGAGCGAGCCCTGCGCGTCTTGCGCGAAGCCTTGAACCTCGACCCGCGCAACCCCGAAGTTCTGACAGCCATCGAGATGATCCAGCACGGCGAAGCGATCTTTAGTCCCGGCGATCTGCCCGATACCCGGCTGGACGAGGATCTGCAGGAGACGTTGGACGCCGCAGGTGGGGTCAGGGTGGAAGAGCCGGTGGGTGGCGATGGCGGCCCGGCGCGCAGCGCCCAACGTGTGGCCCTGGAGCAGCTAGCCGAAGCGCTGTTTGAAGAGGAAAGCGACATCACGGATGGTGGCGTCTCCAGGGCCGAATACAATGCCCTGCTGAGTAAGGCGCTCGACTTCCAGACCCGCGGGCTGCTCAACGAGGCCATCAATTATTACGAGCGGGCCATGGAGGGCCGGGCGGCCAGCGCGGCGGCGATGTTCAACTTGGGGTTGCTCTATCAGGACAGGCTGCGCTTCGACGATGCGATCCGCAAACTCGAAGTGGCGGTGCAGGATGAAGACTACAGGCTGGGCAGCCATTATGCCCTGGGCGAGCTGTACCGGGCACGAGGTCAGATGGGGCAGGCGGTCGAACACTTCGTCACTACTCTGAAGCTTGTCGATCTCGACACCGTCCCGGCTGACCAGGCAGAGCGCCTGCACGGGCTGTACAGCAGCCTGGCCGATAGCCTGGCCTCGGGTGGCGAAGCCGAGAAAGCCACTGCCTTTGCGAACGCCCTGGTTGATTTCCTCGGGCGCCGCGACTGGGAGGACAGGGTGAAGGCTGCCCGTGCGAGGCTGAATGCGCTCTCGGGCGACCGTTTGATGATCCTGGGCGACATCCTCACGGCCGGCTCAGCGCAGGTGCTGGAATCGCTGTACCTCAGCGAGCAACACGCTCAGCGCGACATGCTGGATACCGCTATCGAGGAAGTGTATCGGGCCATCTCCCTGTCACCCGAGTACCTTCCGGCGCACATTCAGCTTGGAGAGCTGCTGGTGCGCCAGGACCGCCTCGACGCGGCGGTCGCCAAGCTGGCCGTCGTCGGACACACATTCCAGATTCGCGGCGATCTGAGCAGCGCCGTCAATATATACGAGCGCGTTATGCAGATATCGCCGCTCGATTTACCGGTGCGCATGCGTCTGGTGGAGCTGTACAGGGAGCAAGGCCAGATCGACGCAGCCCTGGAGCATTACCTGGGCCTCGGAGAAGCCTATTACCAGCTGGCCCAGGTGGACAAGGCTCGAGCGACTTATCAGGATGCGCTTAAACTGGCTTCCCAGGGCTCCGCAGAACAGGGCTGGCGCGCACGCCTTCTCCGGCGACTGGCCGACATTGACATGCAGCGCTTCGACTGGTCGCGCGCCCTTGTTGCCTATCGCGAGCTGCGCCAGGAAGAACCGGACGACGAGCGGACGGTGCTCACCCTGATCGACCTGTATTACCGGGTGCGCCAGCCGGCCCTGGCCCTGCGGGAGTTGGACCAGTATCTCAAGCAGCTGGTCGCTTCCGGTCGCGGCAACAAGGTCGCGGGCATCCTCGAAGATATGGCCCGCCGGCACCCGGCCGAAGCCCCGCTGGTCTACCGGCTCGTCCGCCTGTACCTTGCCCAGAACCGCCGGCAGGATGCGTTTGAGCGCCTGGATGCCCTTGGCGAGGCGCAGCTTGAGGCTGGGGAGACTGAAAAGGCGATTGCGACTATCGAGCAGATCATTCGCTTGAACCCGCCCAATGTCCTGAGCTACCGGCAACTGCTGAAACAGCTCCACGGGCAGTAGGCGCTTTGCCCGCCTGAACCCTCCCCGGCCTACGAACAAAGGGTGTGAAACCGTGCGCTAACCGGCGCATTGGTGTTATAACGGTTATAACAAGCTATCGCTTGAGAAAGCCTGATCAGAGGATCCCGCGAAAGAATGGGGTTTTCACTCGACTACTACATCGAACGGCTAGACTGGCCGGACATCGTCGATATCTTGCTGGTCGCGGCCCTCATTTATGGTTTGCTCCTGTTGGTCCGCGGCACACGCGCCGTCTCGCTGTTGCGCGGCCTGTTAGTGCTGGCGCTCTTCTTCGTCGTTCTGTCGCTGTTAATCGACCTGGTTGCCTTCACCTGGCTGGTTCGCAATATCCTGCCGGCGCTGCTCGTCGCCTTTCCGGTCATCTTCCAGCCGGAGCTGCGGCGGGCGCTGGAGCAGCTCGGCCGGACCGGGCGCTTCGTCCGTCTCTTCCGTCGTAACCGCGAGAGCGCGGCTGTCACAGCCGTGGCCCGTGCCTGCCTGCGCCTTTCCCAACGCCGACACGGCGCCCTGATCGTCTTCGAGCAGGATACGGGCCTGCAGGAGTACATAGACACGGGTATCCTCCTCAATGCCGAGCCATCGACCGAGCTGCTGTTGACGATCTTTAACAAGAATACTGAGCTGCATGATGGCGCGGTCATCGTGCGCGGGGAGAAATTGGTAGCGGCGGCAGCGGTTATGCCGCTCTCCACCAGCAGCCTCTCCGACCGGCAGATGGGGTTACGCCACCGGGCGGGCCTGGGCATCAGCGAGGTCAGCGATGCCGTCGCCGTCGTCGTCTCTGAAGAGACGGGACAGATTGCCATCGCGCATAATGGGCGCATCCTGCGTCGTCAGGACCCCGGCCGGCTCGACGCCATCCTGACAGCTTTCTTACAGAACTCCAGCGGCATCGCTGTACGGCAGCGCGGGGTATAACGGTGACGAATTTCTTCAAGACACTGGGCGCCAACTTCGTATCGCTGTTGCTATCGCTGATCCTGGCCATCTTCATCTGGGGCGTGGCCGTTCGCGACAGCGACCCGGAAGACAGCATCCAGCTTGACGTACCGGTACAGGTGATTGGCCGCCCGGCCGAGGCCAGCGTCTCCGGCATTCCCGACACGGTAGGTGTTGGCATACGGGGACCGGAATCGGTGATCAACCAACTGAGCCGCGAAGATTTCGTCGCCGAGCTGGATCTGACCGACGTTGCGCCGGGTGAGACGACTGTGCCCATTGATGTGCGCTTCGACAATCAGGCGATTGAGCTGGTCTGGCAGGTGCCACAGGACACGACTGTACTCATCGAACGGCTGATCACCAGGGAAGTGCCAGTACAAGTTGACGTAGAGGGCGATGTGGCCCGCGGCTACGTCATGGGCGAAGCTTTCGTCGATCCGGGCACCATCTCTGTTTCCGGCGTCGCCTCACGGGTAGAGGCGCTGGCCGAAGCCCGCGTGACCGTATTCCTGGACAATTCCCAGCAGGACGTGGTCGTCACACGTCGCCCGATTTTCTACGATCACCAGGGCAACATCACCAGCATCAGCTCGCTCAACGTGAGCACCGAGCAGGTTGTGGTCACCGTGCCCGTAGACCAGCTCGCCGGTTTCGCCGCCAAGCCGATCGTCGTCAACTGGCAGGGCGACCCGGCGCAGGGCTATCGCCTGCTGGACGTGAGCGTCGAACCGGACAGTGTCCTCGTGACGGGCAGCCCGGAGCTGCTTGACCGCCTCGCCCGCGTGCAGACGGAGCCGATCGACATCAGCGGCCTGCGCGAGTCACGAACGATGCAGGTCGCCCTGGACCTGCCACCGGGGATCGAGCTGGACGAGGTGCGACCGGTCTTTGTAGAAATCGAAATCGAGCCCATCCTGACCAGCTCCGTGATCCGCAAAACGCCGGAAATCCGCGCCCTGCCGGAAGGGCTGACGGTGACCCTGGACGTGGACGAAGTGCGCGTTTTCCTTTTTGGCCCGCTCGACAAGCTGGACTCGCTGCTCGAAGACGACGTGCGCGTGACCGTGGACCTATTCGGCCTGGATATTGGCGAGCACAGCCTGGAGCCCGACGCCGATGTCTTTGTCAGCGAAATCGAAGTCCGTTCCATCCAGCCACCCCAGGTAACCGTCATCCTGACCCATACGCTGACGGAGACTGAGGAGCTGACGACGACTGCCGAACTTGGCGCCACCTTCTCGCCGGAAGAGGTCACAGGTAGCAACGGCGGCGCGTTGTCCTTTTTGCTGGTATTTTTGGGCGTGCCCGCGCTGGGCATCCCGGCCGGCGTTCTGACCTGGCGGGAAAAAAGGAGATCATGAGCCGAATTCCCCTGGTAGCATTGGTCGGCCGGCCCAACGTAGGCAAATCGACCCTCTTTAACCGTATCGTCGGGCGGCGCCGGGCCGTCGTCTCCGAGACGCCCGGCACGACACGCGATCGCCTCTACGAGGATGCGGAGTGGAGCGGCGTGCCCTTTCACGTTGCGGACACGGGGGGCATCGAACTCACCCCCGGCTGGGGTAGCGATCCGCTCTCTGAGGATTCGAGCCGCTTCATGGAAGGGATCGTCCAGCAGGCGCGGATTGCCATCCAGGATGCCGACGCGGTCATCTTCGTCGTGGATGGACAGGCCGGCGTGACGGCAGCAGACCGCGAAGTAGCCGAGATTCTGCGCCGGTCCCAGAAACCAACCATCGTCGCCGCCAACAAGCTGGAGTCTGCCCGCCTGTGGGACAATGCCTATGAGTTCTACGAGCTGGCTGTGGGCCAGGTCATGGCCATTTCAGCGCTGCATGGCACCGGCGTCGGCGATCTGCTGGACGAACTGGTGGAGCTGCTCCCCGAGTTTACGGGGGAAATCGACGACGAAGAGGACGACGCCATCAAGATCGCCATCTTGGGGCGGCCGAACGTCGGCAAATCCACGTTGCTCAACAAGCTGGTCGGCGAGGAGCGGGCCATTGTCAGCCCTCTGGCCGGAACAACGCGCGATGCCATCGATACCAGGCTTCGCTGGCATGGCGAGGAATTCGTCCTGATCGATACGGCGGGCATCCGGCGACGCGGGCGGATCGACCCGGGCGTCGAGAAGTACAGCGTGCTGCGAGCCATCAAGGCGCTGGACCGGGCCGACGTATCCTTGCTCCTGCTCGACGCTACGGACGGAATTACGGCTCAGGACACCCACGTTGGCGGAATGCTCCAGGAGGAGGAGTCGGGCGTCATTATCCTGGTCAATAAGTGGGACGCCGTCGAAAAGGACACGCACAGTGTGGCCGCTTTTACGGAGGAGGTCCGGCGGCGCTTTGACTTCCTCTCCTTCGCGCCGATCCTTTTCATCTCTGCTCAGACGGGCCAGCGAGTGAGCAAGATCCTGCCGCTGGTCAAGGAAGTCCAGGAGGCGCGCCATAGGCGAATTCCCACGGGCCGGCTCAACCGGCTGGTGCGCGACGCCGTGGCCCGGCATCCTCCGCCGGCTAAAGGCGGCCAGAACGTGAAGTTCTTCTATACCACCCAGGCCGAGACGGTGCCGCCTACCTTCATCTTTTTTGTCAACAAGCCCGAGTTGATTCATTTCACCTACGAGCGCTATCTGGAAAACCGCATCCGCGAGGTTGAGCCGTTCACCGGCACGCCCATCCGCCTGCGTTTCCGCGCCCGCAGCGAGGAGCGCAGAGGCTGACTATGGCCAGAAAACGGAGCACCGTTACCTACTATCTGGAAACAGCGCCTGGCCTGGAAGAAGTAGCCTGGCTGGAAATCCGCCGCCGGCTGCCCAGGGCCGAGCACGTGGCCTTCCTCTACGCCAAAGACCAGCACGGGATCGTCGTCTTTCGCTATACCGGCGATCCGGCCGACCTGCTCGCGCTGCGCACGGCCGAGGCGCTTTACCTGCTGGCCGCCTATCTACCCGACCTGTCGCGCGGCTACCAGGATCTGCGCGAGCTGTCCGAGCGGATGACCCGCAGCGGCGACCTCGCCGGCGCGGTCAATCGCTACAGCCGCATCCGGCGCCGCCGCCCGCAGACCTATCAGCTAATCGCCCGCAAGTACGGGCAGCACGAATACGGGCGCAAGCAGTTCCGCCAGGCCGTCGCCAATGCTCTCGACCAGATCAATCCTGACTGGCAGCGAATTCAGAAAGATGCCGACGTGGAGATCTATGCCGGCGTCTACGGCTCTACCATTCTTGTCGGGCTGCTTCTGCCCTTCCCGCCTGGTCATCGCGTGAGTGCGCCCCAGGCAGCGGCTGTCCTGCTGGCGCAGCCCGAACCGGAGGGCCGTTTCCTCGACCTCTGGTGCGCGGAGGGTGAGATTCTGGTGGAGCGGCAGCAGGCCGGCCCTGCTCGCCTTCTCCTGGGGGGCGCCGAGTCGTCGGAACAGGCAGCACAGGCGAAAGAGGCGCTCGGGGGCGGGGCGGCAGTCTGCATCTGGCGACCGGACGCGCTGCCGCTGGCTCCGGCGAGCAGTGACGCCGTCGCCTCCCACTGGCCCGAAGCGCCACGGGCGACCTACGTAACCTGGCTGCAAGAGCTGGCCCGTGTCCTGCGCCGCCAGGGTCGCGCTGTCATCCTGGCTCCGGCTTACGATTTGTTCCGCGAGGCGCTGCGCAGCGTGCCTGCTCTGCAGATCGAACGCGGCTACTCGGCGCGCCTCGGCGACCGCTGGGGCCGCATCTACATCGTCACCTTCGCGCCGGGGCAGGGTAGTTGAGGCGCTGCCGGCGCCTTAACGCGGGCTGGGATTCCTCGCTGTTTTCTTCGTGTACGGCCCCCGGCCGGGTACAATGGTGCCCATGAAGGTCTACCTGCACAGCATCGGCTGCCGCCTGAACCAGAGCGAGATTGAGACGATGGCCCGCCAGCTAATGGCAGCCGGGCACGAGCTTGTGCCGGCGCCAGAGCAGGCCGACAAGGTCGTCGTCAACACCTGCGCTGTGACCCGCGAGGCGGCCCGCGATGCCCGCAGCACCACCCGGCGCATCCACCGCGACAATCCGAGCGCCGAAATCCTGCTCACGGGCTGCTATGCTACTGTGGCGCCGCAGGAGCTGGCGCGCGTGGAAGGGGCAGGACGGCTCGTCCCCAACCGGGAAAAGGCCACCCTGGTTCAGCTCATCGATCCGTCCGTCTCCCTGGAGCTGCCTGTCTTCGACCGCGAGCCGCTACTGCGGGAGTTCCTGGCGGGCGAAATGAGCAACACGCGCGCTTTCGTGAAGGTACAGGACGGCTGTGACAACCGCTGCACCTTCTGTATCACGACGGTCGCCAGAGGGCCGGGCCAGAGCCGCCGCCTGGGCGATGTGGTGAGTGAGATCCAGGCGCTGGCCGCTGCCGGGTATCAGGAAGCCGTCCTGACCGGCGTGCATCTGGGCAGCTACGGCCATGACCTGAACAACCCGCACGGCCTGCGCGACCTCGTCGCCGCCATTTTGCAACACACGGATATGCCCCGGCTGCGCCTCTCTTCTCTCGAACCGTGGGACATTGACGGCGACTTCTTCGAGCTGTGGCAGAATCCGCGCCTGTTGCCCCACCTGCACCTGCCCCTGCAGTCGGGCAGCGATCGGATTTTGCGGCTGATGGCCCGCCGCACCCGCCGCGACAACTTCCGCGGCCTGGTTGCCGCCGCCCGCGCCCAGATCCCCGGCCTCAACCTGAGCACCGACCTGATCGCGGGCTTTCCCGGCGAGACCGAAGCCGATTTCCAGGATACGCTCGACTTTGTCCAGGAGATTGCCTTTGCGCGGCTGCACGTCTTCACCTACAGCGCCCGGCCGGGCACGGCAGCCGCCAGAATGGGCGATCAGGTGCCGAAGGCGGTGCGCAAGGAGCGCACGCGGGCGCTCATCGCCCTGGGCGAACGGCTGAGCCTGGCCTTTCATGGCGAACACGAAGGGAAGCGCGCACGCGCGCTCTGGGAGATGCCGGTGGGAGCCAACGGTCAGGGCATGCGCTGGCAGGGCTACACCGACAATTACATCCGGGTCACTGCCTACGGCCCGACCGACCTCTTTAACCGGGTCACGGCTGTCCGGCTCCACACGGCCCGGCCAGACGGCATGGAAGCGACTCTCCTCCCGGCGGAGGACGGAGCGACGCTTTAGCTGTCCATCTCCACGACACTACCCATCGGCTTCACGTCATAGCCCGGCATGGCGGCGACGGCCTCGCGGAAGGCGGGGTCGTGCAGCAGTCTCAGCAACGGCTGGAGCAGCTCCCCTTCATAGAAGGGGCGAGGGATGACGAGATCGTACCGCTCGTGGGAAAGCGGCACGAAGTCGAGCTTCAGCGCATTGGCGGCAGCGCGTATGCCCAGGCCCGCGCTGGCTGCACCGGAGGCTACCGCCGCCGCTACCGCGAGATGCGTGTACTCCTCTCGCTCGTAGCCCTGCACCTGCTCCGGCCGGATGCCACGTTTGCCCAGCTCGTAGTCCAGAAGCACGCGTGTTCCGGCCCCACGCTGGCGGTTGACGATAGTCACGGCCGGGTTAGCCGCATCTTCCCAGCCTGTCAGCCCCAGCGGGTTGCCGGGTGGAACCATCCAGCCCTGTTCCCGGCCCACGAGGGTGACCAGCACCACCTCCTGGTCAGGCAGGTAACGGCGCACGTAACTGACGTTATACTCGCCGGTCTCCGGGTCGAGCAGGTGGGAGCCGGCCAGGTGCGCCTCTCCGCGACGCAGAGCCACCAGCCCGCCAAGGCTGCCCACGTTGGCCGAGGCCAGCCGGCGGTTGCCTGTTGCTGCCAGAAACTGGGCCAGCAGATCGAGGGTGAGGTCATGGCTGCCGATGGCGACGATGGAGCGGGCGATCTCCTCGACATCCCGGTAGAGGTGAACGGTGACCGGGCTGCCTGCTTCCAGCCCTTCGCTAAAGCGGGGAATACGGACCAGTCCATCAGCGCGCACGAGCGAGCTGATCACGCCGGCCCCCCGGCTCAGCGGCGTTGCCATGACGCGCTCGCCCACCTGCCCCACCGCTACGCGCACAAAGTCGTCGTCGCCGGTAGGCGAGACCACTTTGCGGGTGATCGTCGCCTCCAGTGTGGGCAGCTTCTGGGGCTGCCGCCCCTGCCAGCGGGCCAGCAACGGCTCGACAAAGATTTCGCCGGTGAGCGCCGCGCTGACGGGATAACCCGGCACACCAATTACCGGCACCTCGCGCCCTTCGCCTGCCGCAATCATCCCGATGATCACCGGATGGCCCGGCCGGACGGCGACGCCGTGGACGAGCAGCCGGCCCAGGTCCTGTACGACGTGAGCAGTGTAATCTTCACTGCCGGCCGAAGAGCCGGCATTGACCAGCACCAGATCGTTCTCCTGCGCCGCTTCGGCAACTGCTGCCCGGATCGCCTCGAATTCGTCCGGCACAATCGGCCGGCGCGTGGCAATGCCGCCCCAGCCCTCGACCTGCGCCGCCAGGACGATGGCGTTGTATTCGACAATCTGCCCCGCTGCCGGGCCATCCTCGCCTATTTCCTCCAGAGAGACCAGCTCCGAGCCGGTCGGAATAATCGCCACACGCGGGCGGCGATAGACGGGAACGCGCGTGTGGCCCGCGCCGACCAGCGCGCCGAGGTCCACGGGGCGCAGGCGAGAGTTGGCGGGCAGGACCAGCTCGGTGGCGACCATATCCTCGCCCATAGGACGCACATGCTGCCAGGGCGCGACGGACGCACGAATTTCGATGCCTGTCTGCTGCCCATCCGTGCCTGTAATGGGCTCGGTGTGTTCAATCATGATCACGGCGTTGGCCCAGCGTGGCAGTGGGTGGCCCGTATTTACCGCTTGGGCAGGCCGCCGACTGCGCTCGACGTCGTCTTCCGAGGTGATCAACTCAAGCTGTACCGGGGCTGTCTCGGTCGCGCCTACCGTGTCCTTCGCCCGCACGGCGTAGCCGTCCATGGCGCTGGCGTGGTAGTGCGGACTGCTCAGCCGGGCCCACATCGCCTCGGCGGTGACG